>QOAQ01000018.1 GCA_003972955.1 Aquificaceae bacterium | reverse complement strand
TTGCAGGGAATGGTCACTCCCTTCACAAAAAGTGCAACAACGTGGATGACCGCTTTCTGACTCGCCCGAAGGGAGCAACCCAAAGCGTCCAATACGGCGTTATGGGTCTTGCCAAGGGAACAACCATTGGCTTCGAACCATGCCTTGTCTTGAATGCTTTGGATTGCTCTGTACCCATCAATACAATGTTGCTGGAGTACTAGTACTCCAGCAATATTGTTTTGATATTGACTAACCAGACTGACTATCCGCACTATACTCAAAAGCATCTGAAAACAAGTGATCTTCTGTTAAGCCTTGCTGACTAAACTCTGCTTTAGCAGCCGTTATCATCGGTGGTGGTCCTGCCATATACACATCGTAGTCTGATAAATCACTAAAATCTGTCGCGACGGCATGATGCACAAAACCTTCTCTACCTTGCCATTGATCTTGACTATCTGCTTCTGATAAAACAGGTACATAATGGATATTATCATGCTGATATGCCCATTTTTTAGCAAGGTCATCGTGGTATAAATCGCGTTTTGCACGAACGCCCCAGTAGAGATACATCTCACGTTTATCACCTGCTTCAATCAACTGTTCTAGCATCGATTTAATGGGCGCAAAACCTGTACCACCTGCGACAAAAATTAAAGGTCGCTTGCTATCATCGGCGATAAAAAATGTACCCAAAGGACCATTGATACGCACCAGCGCCTTTTCTTTCATTTCATGAAACACATGCTGTGTGAAATAACCGCCCTCTAGTAAACGTAGATGCAATTCTAAATATTCATCATTACTAGGCGCGTTAGCAAGGGAGAAAGCGCGACGTTTGCCATCACGTAATAAAAATTCTATATATTGCCCTGCGCGAAATGCAAGGCGTTGTGTTGACGGTAATTTTAGCGTCATCTCCATCACATCATGGGAAAGCTTACGCAGTGATACCACGCGTGCAGGCAGTGTTTTTACTTGAATATCTGCCGCTCCTGTAATTTCACGCACTTCAATTTCTAGCGCACTTGTTGCTACAGCAGAGCAAAACAGGGCTTTACCTTGCTCATGCTCATTCTCCATCAAACTCACGGGTAAACCGTCTGGATACTCGACCGTTCCTGATAAAACATTCCCTAAACACGTACCACAAGTTCCCGTACGACACCCATAAGGAAAGGAGATGCCTTGACGCAATGCCGCATCCAAAATTAGCTCGCCCTCCTCCACGCTAAATTGATGACCACTTGGTCGAACCGTAACATCAAACGACATATCTTCTCCTGATTCAGGATAAAATAAACACTATAAATATCTGACATGAATTTGTCATCAATTAAGAGTAGAATGCTCCGCTTAATAAAAAAACTAATAGGATAAATTGTGAATCAGATCCATGTTCCTCGACGTAAGACCATGCTACTTATTCTTGATGGCTTTGGTGTTAATCCCAGTAAGAAAAACAATGCTGTTTTTGAAGCAAATACGCCAAACTTAGATGAATATTTTAGTAAATATCCACACACCACCCTGCAAGCATCGGGTAAATCGGTTGGTTTACCTGAAGGGCAAATGGGGAACTCCGAAGTGGGTCACTTTACAATAGGTTGTGGTAGCATTATTCGCCAAGATCTTGTACGTATTGATGATGCCATTGCAGATGGTTCTTTTGCCAACAATGTGGTGCTGCGTAACACCATGCTACATGCTAAAGCCAAAAACCGCCCTATTCACTTAGTCGGCTTGGTCTCCGATGGCGGGGTGCATAGCCACGTGAATCACCTTTGCGCGTTAATTGGTATGTGTAAAGAAATGGGCGTAACGCCCGCGATGCACGTCATTACGGATGGACGAGATACCTCACCAAAATCAGCGGTGCGTTTTGTTAAACAACTTTCTGATTCTTTAGAAGAGTTTGGTGGCAAAATTTCCACCTTAATAGGTCGCTTCTACGCAATGGATAGAGATTCTCGCTGGGATCGAACTAAACTCGCATGGGACATGATGGTTAACCGCAAAGGCGCGCCGATGACCGATGCCGTTGAAGCCATTGAAGCTGCTTATGAAGATGGACAAACCGATGAGTTTATCCTTCCTCATGTGATGGAAGGTGCTGAAACCATCATGCCGAATGATGCGCTGATTTTCTTTAACTTCCGCAATGATCGTCCGCGCCAATTAGCAGAAGCTCTGGGTATGGGCAGTCAATTTACAGGCTTTGATCGTGGCAGCTATGACCGTATCGTCGTGACCTGCTTAACAGAATACGATAAAAAATTATTAGCACCTGTCGCTTTCACACCCGAACGCCCTGGTACAAATTTATCGCACACCATTAGTCTATCGGGCTTTAAACAACTACATTGCGCCGAAACCGAAAAATACGCACACGTCACCTTCTTCTTTAATGGCGGGCGCGAAACACCCTATGCTGGTGAAGACCGTATTATGGTTGACTCCCCAAGAGTTGATACCTACGACGAATGCCCTGAAATGAGTGCCAAAGAAGTGGCTGATAATGTCATCGAGGCTGTTAACAAACAGATGCACTCTTTTATTGTTGTCAACTTTGCCAATGGCGATATGGTTGGTCATACCGCGATGCCTGATGCCATTATTAAAGCAGTAGAAGTGCTAGACACAGAAGTTGGTCGCGTACTCGATGAAGCTGTCAAAAATGATTACTCTGTTATCGTCACCGCCGACCACGGTAACTGCGATGAATATATTGACCCCTTTACAGGCGAGCCAAGCACACAGCATACAGTTTATCCCGTGCCTTGTATTATTATCGACAAAGATTTCTGGCAGTTACGAACCAGCGCAGGACTCAGCAACCTTGCACCAACTGTTTTAGAGTTAATGGGTTTGCCAAAACCACGCGCGATGGAATGTGATTCTATTTTATTAAGAAAAATGGATCCTGCTAATCGACCCGCAGACTATTAAATAAAAAGTAACCGTTCAGATGCCTCCTCTTTCTATAAAATCAAGTGTATTAAGCATTGCACTCGCTTTAACATGCGCCTTCTCGAATAGTGTTGTGGCGGATACCAGCAACCCTTTAACCATCGCGCATCAGCAATTAGAACAGGCCAAGCAAAGTTTAAATACAGGCGATACGGAGGCATTTAATAAAAATCTAAAATTAGCTCAAGAGTCGTTACAAACAGTAGCGATGACGGGAGATGATAAAGCAAAAAATGAAGTTCACGCGCTTATGCTCGAAATTCAGCAGCTACAAGCTAAAGATACGAGTGAAGATAAGGAAGGTGCTATTTCTCGGCTTTGGCACAAGAGCAGTGCTTTATTGGAGAGAGAAGTAACCCAGTTATCAAAAAACTGGCATGACGCTTCTCAAGCCAATAAAACACTAAAATATTTATTGGACGCGAGACTACATTTTAATTACGCAGAACATGATTTATTTATCAACCATGACCCTGAAAATCTCAAAAGTGAGATCGAATCGACCTTAAGTTATTTAGAAAAAGCCTCTTCAAGTACAAAACCTGCTATTCATAAAAAAATAGAAACAATCAAAATTGATATTATGCACTTGCTAACAGATAAGGCTAATACCGAGGAAGAGCAAGCTATTATCAAATCACTTAATTTAGCTTATGACAGTATGCTAAACGTTAGCCAGAATACACATTCAGACTTAAAAACAAAATCTGAAAAAATTTCTCTTGAAATAAAAACGCTCCAGCAGAATATTATTCTGTTAAAAAAGAAAGAGCAGTATGACGAGCTAATGAAACGTCTTGAAGCCTTAGATCAATTATTGTAGTGGGTTCTACCAGTTATACATAAAATTCACCCCTTATTGAACTTTATACCATTATACTGTCTCCACTATTTCCAACCTGAATCCGTGACTTCACTACGGCACAGTGAATAAGCTATTGATTCATCACGGGTTTAAAAAATACCCGCTGAACCGAAGGGTGAAGCTAAGATTTTTTAAAATCCCGTGATAAACCAATATCTTACCCCCCTGTTATCCGCATTGAAGTCACAGATTCAGGTTCAATAATAAAAAATTCGAGCGACCTTTATGTATAAAGCTATTCTTCTGTTTTTATCACTTTTTCTTATATTCGGCTGTAGCACAAACCCACCACAACAAAGCATCCCGCAAGAGCCATTTACACCTTCTTCTGGAGGAGCAGAGCCTGTTAAGTTCAGGGGGACATTAGCGAGCCATAACTCTGTACGTGCACAACTTGGTTTAGTGCCATTACGTTGGTCGAATAAGCTGGCTAGATATGCTCAACAGTGGGCTAATCATCAGGCACAAACACAGAATTGTGCGATGCAACATCGTCCCCATCAAGCAGGGCCTTTTCAGCAAGTGCATGGTGAAAATCTATTTTGGGCCAGCCCTAAGCATTGGTCAGATGGTAAAACAGAGTTGCAAGAAATCAGTATTGGCGAAGTGGTAAAAGCATGGGCGGATGAAGTGGTTGACTATGATTACAATAGTAATAGTTGTCGCGAGGGTGAGCAATGTGGTCACTATACCCAAATCGTTTGGCATGAAACACGCGCGGTGGGTTGTGCTATTGCGGTTTGTCCAGATCAGTCTCAATTATGGGTATGTAATTATGATCCACCAGGAAATTATATTGGCGAGAAGCCGTATTAGCGGATATTAAAATTGACGGGCAAATTGCTGTGCTGTCGCTGTAATATCATCGCTGGAAAATAGACTACTAATAACTGCGAGCATATCTGCACCGTTATCTATTAGCTCACTAGCATTATCCAAAGTTATACCTCCAATGCAACAGATGGGTAATGATATTTGTTGCTTGGCTTGCTGTAATAACTCTATGTTTGCTTTTGGCGCATGGGGTTTGGTCGGTGAGGCAAAGAAACTACCAAAAGCAACATAGTCTGCGCCTTGCTGTTCTGCTTGCAGGGCTGTTGCTATGTCTTGATAGCAGGTGACACCTATCATCGCGTTATCACCCAGTAACTTTCTTGCCGCTAATAAAGAGCCATCGTCTTTACCTAAGTGAACCCCATCTGCCCCTACTTGTTGCGCTAAGTACATATCATCATTAATAATAAAATAGCACTTATACTCTTTACAAAGTGCCGCAAGCGCGGTGGCTTCTTTTAATTGTTGCTGAGTATCTGCTTTTTTATTGCGATACTGCAATATACTCACCCCGCCCTCCAAGGCTAAAGTTACTTTTTTCACTAAATTTTTAGAATCACTCTCTGTTATTGCATAAAGTCCTTTCATAATCCCCTCATGATTCTGTTAAGATTCGGTAAATATTATCTGCAAGTGGTGCAGATAAATACTCAATTATTTAATCTGGATACATTATGTCAAGACAACACGCTTTCGATTACGATGAACTCATAAAATGTGGACACGGTGAACTTTTTGGTGAAGGTAACGCACGCCTACCAACACCGAATATGTTAATGATGGATCGTATTGTCGAAATACATGAAGACGGTGGTGAGTTTGGTAAAGGCTATATGATTGCAGAGCTAGATATTAAGCCTGATCTTTGGTTTTTCGACTGCCACTTTCCAACCGACCCTGTTATGCCAGGTTGTTTAGGCTTAGATGCTATGTGGCAATTAATCGGCTTTTTCTTAGGCTGGTTAGATAACCCAGGACGTGGACGCGCACTCGGTAGCGGTGAAGTTAAATTTACAGGTCAAATATTGCCAACCGCAAAGAAAGTAACCTACCGTATTGATATGACTCGTGTTATTTGTCGTCGTTTAGTCATGGGCGTGGGTAATGGTACGGTAGCGGTTGACGGCAAAGTGATTTATACCGCGACAGATTTAAAAGTTGGTTTATTTACTTCTACTGAGAATTTTTAAGTTTTCATCTCTTATCAACGACACACACTGTTGTAGAGAGGTTACATGCAACCTCTCTACGAGATGCATAAAGACTAACTCCCTTCTCCCATCAATCGATCATCTCCTAAACAAAAAACAAAACATTAAAATCACTTAATGCCTAATATTCAGTTATATAAAAATAATAAAGCCTAAAAAAAATATCTTGACACAAAGAGCTAAATATCATCAAAAAATGATAATAGGTAGTAAATTGCATAAATATCACTTTACAAAAATAGAATATTAGAATAATCTAATATACATAATTCTTAGCCCTATTTTGTTTTTTTAACGATAAAACAAGGGCATTACACAATGCTAGGTGAATAACATGAAACTTCAAACAATAATTTTTACATCTTTAATCGCTCTTTCTAGTACTGCTTCTGCTGAGTTCTTTGATGGCATGAATAATGCGATGGGTTTTGGCAACCTAATGGGCAACAGCAATACAACAAGCAATGCTAATACGCAAGGTAATGGTAAAGCGGATGGTAAAGGAAATGCATGGGGCGACGGCACGATGGATGCTGATGGCGAGATTGATTTCAATATGAATATCCATGCTAAAGGCAAAACGGATATGACCGCGAAAGGTGCAAGTGATGTAAAAGGTAATGGTTCTGCTGATGGTAAAGGTGCTGGTAACGGTACTGGCACAAGCGCTGCAAATGGTACGGCTAACAGCGCTGTTAGTAATAGGAACAATGGTTCAAGTTTCAGCAACATGCCTTGGAATAACAATAATGGCAATGGTTTCACGATGCCTTGGAACAACAATGGTGGAAACTCAAACTGGATGCCTTGGAATAACAGCAATGGCAATGGTTTCAGAATGCCTTGGAACAATAATGGCGGAAACACAAGCTGGATGCCTATGAACTGGGGTAACTCATATCCTGTTTATGGCGCAACACCTGCACCTTACGGATACCGTTTTGCACCCATCACTTCAGCACCTATGATGATGGCAGTTCCAGCACCAACCACAAATGTAATTACTCCAGCTCCTGCGGCGGCTGCAAAAAAATAAGTTATTACTAATACTTCTCCTTTGTAAGCTACCCTTCGACTCCGCTCAGGGAGCTGGCTTCCTGAGCAGACTTGGTTTATCTTGAGCGAAGTCGAAAGGAAGGAAAATTATTTAAGTAAATCTATAGTCTTAAAAAGAGAAAAAAGCTCACTTTATGTGGGCTTTTTTTACGCCTGCTTTTTTGATATAAATCATAGGAAAGCTAAATTACCTTGCGCTATAGTCAGGTAATATTTTAATGACCTTTTAGGCATACTCCCAGATGATTCAAATTGAAGAAAAAGCACCTCCACAAAGCCCCTTTTTGCAACTTGGCTTTCGACCTTTTTTTACCGTAGCGATGGGCTTTGCAAGTCTTGCGATGATCTTATGGGGTTTCCTCTATTTCACCAACGGGTCACTTGCTAGTCCGCGTTATATAACGACCTTTTGGCATGCCCATGAAATGATTTTTGGATATGGTCTTGCCGTTGCAGCGGGCTTTTTGCTAACAGCAGAAAAAAATTGGACAGGGGTGCAAACCTTGCATGGCAAGCCTTTATTGGGCTTATTGCTATTATGGTTACTCGCCCGTTTATTGCCGTTTTTTTTAGATGAAGATGGCATCATTATACTAGCCGTTGTTGACCTGCTGTTTGGCTTGGTGCTTACCATTGCCACAACTTATCCTATTATTAAAGCAAAGCAATGGCATCAAAGTGCATTCCCAAGCAAAATGGCGTTGATGTTAATCAGTAATATTATTTTCTATCTTGGCTTATTAAATATTTGGCCCGCAGGTTTACATTACGGACTATACGCAGGATTCTACGTGCTACTAGCCCTCATTTTTACTATGGGTAGACGTGTTATTCCCTTCTTTATCGAGAAAGGCGTTGGAGTACCCTTTCAGCCCAAGAACTGGCGCTGGTTAGATATATCAAGTTTGCTGTTATTTCTTGCGTTTGCTATCGCTGATATTATCCAAAGCAATAGCCTGATAACGATGGGTTTGGCTGCAGTGTTATTTATATTACACAGCATTAGGCTGATAGGCTGGTATCATCCTAATATCTGGAAAAAGTCATTATTATGGAGTCTCTATCTTGGTTATATCTGGATAGTCATTGGCTTCTTGCTCAAGTCATTAAGCTTAATATTTAGCATCTCTCCCTATTTGTCATTACATAGTTTTTCTGTGGGAGGTATTGGTCTTATTACCATTGGAATGATGGCTCGTATCGCATTAGGTCACACAGGTAGAAATGTGTTTAATCCGCCTAAAATACTTACTTTCGTATTCTTATTTATCGCCCTAGCAACCGTGACACGCGTACTATTCCCCCTATTTTTAAATGCATACCACAACCTTTGGATCGGGCTTTCACAAGCATTATGGGCAAGTGGTTTTGCTATTATTTTTATTGTTTACTTACCTATATTATTAAAGCCACGCGTTGATAATAGGTAGCTAACGGAGACTAATCAGAAAAAGGCTTGCTATACCTTCCTGAGATAGCAATCCAAAACTCTGTTTGTCCACACTGCTTAACAAGATTTTGCTTTACCTCGCTAGGCACAATAATCTGCCCCCAATTAACCGTTCCTATTTGTTTATTTTTGATGACATAAAACGGCATATTTTCTTTTACTGCCACACCACATTTTTCTCCTTTCGGCCCTTTTCTGACACTTAAGGCATCAACGGCTACTCTTTTGATTTTTGCGAGATCGTTATCAATAAATGTGGCTAAAAGTGCTATATTTTTTAATGCCTCGGGCTGTAATGTGGGGTCTAACGGCATGGGTCTAACATCACTTTTTACCGCCATAACAGAGTGGCTTTGTGCTGAGTTTCCTGGTTTTACAAATCCAGAGGTAAATACCAGTGTGTTAAAGTCTTTTATCAGCTGGCTTCTGCTATTTCTATTACCATTATTCCATGCTGTACCATGACAACCTGAACAATATTTAGATAAATACTGTTTTCTAATCGCAATAAAACGACGCCTCATTGTCGCAGAGTTTTCAATAATTTCTTTAGCAAAAGCGGCTAAGTCGTAGGATACAGTATCCTTATCTTCTATCACATCCGTAAGCTTTCTTGGCGTACCATCAAACCGTCCCAGAATAAAAATACCTTTTTCCTTAGATTTATAGCCCGTATCATCAACAAACCATATAGCGCCGTTATTGGCAACGGTCATTGCAACAGGCGACCCTGATGGACGGAAAGGGGCATATCTAAACCAGCCTTTAAGTAGCTCTTTTTGCTGTGCGAAACGAGGAATATTTTGCAGATGATGCTTGTAAAAATTCTTTTGATAGGGGGAATCAATATTTGCACGGCTAATCACTTTTTTGTCAGATAAATAAAATGCCTTATTATCTGTCAGTTCAGGGCGACCTTTGTCATCGACATCAAAATAAACAATACGATGACCCGTTGAGCGGTAGCCATGATAGGCAATAATTAACTTTCCTTTCAGTTGTGGGAATAAATCTTTATCTTCAGGATAATACATCATGCCAAGTGGCGCGGCATGTGGTGGCAATAACACCCACGGTTCTTGATAATCACCTTCTTTATTGTGACTTCCTGCCACACATTTAAAGCCATTATAGTGTGAGAATTGAGGTGATTTATTTGCAAAGTTATAGCAGTAAGGCCAACCGTAATGTTTATCTTTTTCGATGACATTAATCTCTTCAAACGGTGCAAACTCCCCTTTTAAATCCATCGCATTTTCAGCTTGAAGTA
>QOAQ01000019.1 GCA_003972955.1 Aquificaceae bacterium | reverse complement strand
CATATCTTCCATTGTACCTGCTTGCTCCCCTGCTCCTACTAGGTTTACAAATAAGTCATCAAAGTATTTTGGTTGTTTGCTTAGTGCCGTTGCAAAGTCAGAACCACTTTCTATCTCTTTTTTTATTTTTAGTACCATATCTTGTACAGCAGGGTTTTCATTGCCTGAGGAGATAAGTTCTAGAGATTGCACCAGAGGGACACCAGATCGCATCATGGTTGTTAATTGACGTGCAAAATGGGCAATATCACTAGGCTTAACCGCTCCACCTTTACCAAACAGTGGTTTACGTTTAGGACGTACCCAACGAGGTTTTACCCCTTGGCGACGTAGTCCTGCGCGTATCATATTGGCATTAGCCGCTTGGTTTTCACCACGTATTTTTACGCCATTTTTATTGATTCCTTCCCATTCAAAATAAGGAAGGTCTTCTTTTGTTGTTTTACGCTGTTGAAAAGTTGTCGTAGCCATAATTAATCCTTGGTAACTCGTTCTAGTTCTGCCAAAGAAGTGATCCCTTGACGAACTTTTTCTATGCCTGATTGACGCAGATCATTTATATTTTCTAATTGTGCTTGTTCCGCCAGCTCTAGTGCATTGCCTCCTTCCATGACTAATTTTGACATTACGGGAGAGATGGGCATGACTTGATAGATACCAACGCGTCCTTTGTATCCTCCAGAGCATTCACTACATCCTTTAGGTTCATAAATAACGGTTGAGTCTACTTCACTCTCATCAAATCCTAGCTGAATCAGTGTTTCTGCAGGAATATCGGCAACTTGCTTGCAGTGCTTACACAGTCTGCGGGCTAATCGTTGTGCAACAATCACTAAAACAGATGAGGCGATATTAAAAGGAGGAACGCCCATATTGACTAAACGGGTGAGTGTTTCTGGTGCGCTGTTGGTATGTAATGTGGAAAGAACTAAGTGGCCTGTTTGTGCTGCTTTTACAGAAATTTCGGCTGTTTCTAAGTCTCGAATCTCACCCACCATAATAATATCAGGATCTTGACGTAAAAAAGCACGCAGTGTTGCGGCAAAGGTAAGCCCTACTTTCTCATTTACATTGACTTGATTAATACCAGGTACTTGTATTTCAGCAGGGTCTTCAGCGGTTGATATATTTTTTTCAGAGGTATTAAGGATATTTAAACAGGCGTACAGCGAGACGGTTTTACCACTACCTGTCGGCCCTGTCACCAGTACTAAACCATCAGGCTTAGAGATAGCGGATAATAAGTCATCTTTTTGTTTATCATTAAAACCTAAGTTTTCAATACCTAGCGCTGCGGTATCCGAATCGAGGATACGCATAACGATTTTTTCACCGTATAAGGTTGGCAGGGTGTTGACACGAAAATCAACGTACTTATCTTCAGCGACTTGAAAGTGAATACGCCCGTCTTGAGGAATACGACGTTCGGAGGAGTTAAGTTGTGACATAACCTTAAGTCGTGAGGTTAACTTACGTGCGATGCCTTTGGGCGGCATACTCACAACCTGTAAGATGCCATCAATCCGATAACGAACTCTGAGTATTTTTTCGTAAGGTTCTATGTGTATATCAGACACACCTTTAGCGATAGCATGACTTAATAATTCATTGACAAAATGGGTGACATCAACACCATGATCATCGCTTGCCTCTTCTTCTTTTTCTAATGATGATGTTTCAACAACTAAATCTTGTGCCTCTGTATTAGAGGATATTGTCATGCCTGATGTAACAGCATCGGTTCCTTCGCCACCGTAGAGAATATTTTGTAGCTTATCGTATTCTACGACAACTGCTTCTGGCACCATTTCGGTTGCAAACTTTATATCCCCAATATTTTCTAAATAATAAGGGTCTGCAACCCCCACAAATAACGCATTGGCTATGCTAAATAGCGGTACGATATTCATTTTTTTTAGGGTATCAGCGGGTACTAAGGCTTGAACTTCGGGGGTAATATTAACCGCATCAAGATCAACAACATTTAAACCATATTCAATACCACAAACCATTGCCATACAATAAGGGCTGACAAGTTGTTTTTGCAATAGGTAGGTTGCTAGTGGTTTTTTCCGAGCTTTTGCTTCTATTATTGCTTTGGACGCAACGGTATGCGACAACTTATCTTGTTTAACAAGTGTCGATAATATAGCAGGCAATGTGGCTTCAGCGGTCTCAGGCATTAGAGGATCAATCTTATTATTATTTTATTTGTTAGCTTATTCTATGTTGATTGAAAGAGGCAGAATAGGAAATGCTGATAATTGGTCGCTATTTTGATAAAACGTTCTCTAATACAGGTGAAATAATGAGTTCACCTTTTACTATTTTTACGTCTATTTTTTTGACTGGTACAGTAGGGGGGATTGTTATCGTTAGTTTACTCGTTAACTCACTAAAAAAGCCATGAGTCCTTACGTTGATATGCAAAATATTATGTTGCCTAGCGCGTTCTATTGCTGTGGTTAGCACCTGCTTACTAAATGGCAAACCAAAGCCATTAACATGATGATCTATTACTATTTTTTTACTACTTTTTTCTCCATACTGAAGATAAATATTTGTTTTATCTGCCTGCACATTAAGGTAAGAAGAGACTTCTAATTGTACTTGCTCACTTTTTTGTAAAGGCCAATTAAATACACCATAAGCCAGTATTACAAACGCAACTAGGCTGTAGAGGATATTCTTCCATAAGCTTTGTTGGGAGGCTTGCAAGTCATTATCTAATACTTTGTGGAAAAAAAAAGCATATAAAGCCATGCTACTGAGTAGTGGAATCCATAGCGACCAAAAAACATCGGATAAAAAATGACCTCCTGCGGCCATTCTTGCAATACCAAATAAGCTACCTAATAACAAGGAAAATCCAAAAGCAGCTTTTGCCCAGCGTGGTTTTCTTTTTCTCCAGATAAACCAAAAAGCAATAAAAGCAAAACCTAGCGAGCTATGACCTGATGGAAAAGATTTACCATCGCCTTGTGCATTATATTTAAGTGGAGGTACATAGCGTTCAGTTCCTTGAAATTGTTCAATATTAACGGGTCGTGGACGACCCCAATGGTCTTTGAAAAGTGTATTTACCAGTAAACCAGGACCTAATAAAAAACTAAACAAAATAAATGCTGCTTGTGTTCGATAAAGTCCCCATGATGTTTTAATCGTAGAAAATAAAATGACAAGTAATGCAGTGATCGCAATACTTATCGTCACCATAGGACCTAGGCGATAAAAAAACATCCAAAATGGCTGCTCGCCTAATGCCCACACATTGCTTTCTTCGGGAGAGTAGAAAAAATTGGCGACTTGAATATCAATATCAGACAGCCAAAAGACAGCCGTATGCGCTGTAATTAATAACAATAAAAGCAGTAGATTATATTTATTATGCCTTGTCATTTTTACAACGCGTTTAAGGATTAATGCGGAAATTCTCTCGGGTCATCACGATAGCCTTCTTCTATGCCTTTAACAACCACGGAAACTGCATTATGAGGGTGTAGACTTTCCATATGGTTAACACGTATCCAAAAATCATCCAGTGTATTATCTTGGTCTAATGCCATATATAAACGTCGTGCGGCATCTTCACAAAACATAAGGTTAGATGCATTTAAACGTGCAAATTCTTGTTCATCTTCACGTTTAACGGCTGCTTGAACAGGTGTTTGTAAAGCGTTTTCTATTTGATCGATTAAGCGAGAAATAGGTAAGTCATTCACACTATCATTTAATTTTACACGTACTTGAGCCATGCTTCGCTGACTATGAGGTGTTGCACTAATCCCTGCTGTTGTTCCTAACCATTGATGTACCGCATCAAAATCAACCGCTTCTTGCTCACCAAACTGTGATTGGAAACCTTGTTGAATTAAGTCACGCGCTAACGCCGCTGAACAAGGGCAAGTAGAAGAATAAGGAACTTCAACACATAACTCTGTGTTTATTACGCCTTTGCGTAAAGAAACAATAGGACGTACTTTATAGGTTTTCCATCCTGTATTATCACTTTTTAAGGACTTTCTACGCTCAAAAAAATCAACACGACATTCTAAGTAAGCGGAGTCACTAATACCGATATGAGAGGCAGCAAAAGACTCTACAACTTGACGCAGTAAAGCGGGGGTTAGTGTATCTTCACTCAACATCTCATCAACAGAGAGGTAAAGGCGAGACATATGTATACCTTTACTTTCAGGGTCTGTTAAATTGACATATGCCTGTACACGAGCAACCGATTGAATACGCTCTTGTTTGCCATTTAACAGAAAAACAGGCATTTCGATTTCACTCATACCAACCCAGTTTAACCGTGCATTTGGTCCAGAATGAGGCTCGTTAGCAATATCAGGCAAATCACATTGCTTATTGAGGCAGTCTTCGTTCGCACTCATAAAGAGTCCTTCTTAAAAGTTATGTTTAGAGCAACCTTTATGCCTGTCAAACAACCAAAAGGTTTTGTCTAATAATTAAATAAACAGCGCATTATACATAAAGACATAAGAAATACGCTAATACCCTTTATAAAGAGAGAGATGATTAGATAAGGCTAAAGCTCTTGAAATCAAGCGCGAATAAGCTACTTAAACACTTAATTAAGTATTTTATTACCCAATAGCAAAGACTTAGGCACTTAGTCTTTCATTCAATTATTTTTATAATTACAAAATAAGCATTAAATAAAAACTAACTATTTAATGTCAATTCTTCAGGAAATTCCTGTGAAGTTACCCATATTTGACTCACCACATCACTTACCTCAGGTAGTGCTTCAAGCGTAGAAATAGTGCGTTGATGATCAAAGAAAGCAAAAGGCTCATCTAAAAATACAAATTGTTTGGTATTGCCTGTATTGATAGCTAGTTGTTCCGACATTCCCATGCGTAAGGCTAACATTATCTGTCGTTGTGTTCCTGATGATATTTCATCGTATGCAATAAAATCTTGTTTTTCATCAGAGAATACTTCAACACTTAAATCATCGTTCATTTTAATTTGTTTGTAGCGGTTTTCGGTAAAATGAGGCAATGATTTTGCGGCAAAATCGGTAATTGATTGGTTGAAATGAGCAATCGATTTTGATGATGCGCGCTGTAACATTTTAATAGAATAATCACGAATTTTAATGTTGGTCTCATGCTTTTTCATCGTTTGAGATATTTTTTGCAACCCTGCACGTAATTCTCCTGCTCTATCTGAACGCTCTTTCTCTTGCTCAATATCGTTACCTAGCGACGAGAGATGCTGATCAATTTCGTTACTTTGAGTGTGTAGCGTATTCTGTAAGTGATCAACGGCATCATTTAATTCTGACGGGGTTGCTGCATAATGTGCTGTCAGCTCCCCAAGTTTTGGAATATGACTGAACTCTGTTGCTGGGGAAACCGTCAATTCTGCTGAGGTGGAGGTATTTTCTTGAAGTTGTTGGAGTAAGCTTTGTCCCACACGAGTAGGAACTATTTTATCGACTTCATCAATAACGTGTTGGTGTCCTTGCTGTAAGATCGTTGAAAACTCTAGTCCCTGATCTTTAAGTACCGCTATTCTTGATTCTGCTCTCCATTTAAAAAACAAACTAATGCCATAAATTAACACTGTGCCCATTGCAACAGGGAACATCCATGTTTGTACCCATACCATAAAAGCGTCTACATGATCACTAGACGTATTTGCGGGTAACCAGTTTTGTATTATTTCAGGGAAGAATTGAAATACTCCCCAAACTAACCACGTACCAATCATCAGCGGCAATAAAAACACCCCTAGCCATTCAAAGATATTGTGGTATTTTTTCAATTTTTTATAGCGTTGAGAGCTGTCTGGATAAGTAGCATTCATTTCTCCTAACTGACCAATCAGTTGTTGTTTACCCTTCTGGTTTCCAAGCAATGTCTCGTTAGCTTCAACAAGTTCAGGAAGCCAAGACTCATCCAGATCAATTGCTTGTAGCGCACTACTTTTTTCATCATAAGGTGGTTTAAGGGCATTCAGAGAGTGAGTTTCTTCTGTGCGCTCCATAACAAGTTCGTCGGTTATATCGCCATAATCACCAATACCCGCCATTTGCTTGATGCTACTAACATCTGGTGCGGTCAATTCCCGTTGCACCATGCAGAATGAATCAACAAAGGTGTCATAGTCGTAACCGAGCAAATCACTGATAATTTGTTCACTCTCAGACAGTGAGTTAGTGAGAATATGATTGTCAGATAAACGCACAATACGGATAGAGCTAAGTGCATTATCATTAATGGTTCTGCTAATTTCGAAATGGGTGTCGCTCTCATCTTTGAGAACAATACTAACGCTCATTTCTCTTTCACCCCAATGGATTAAGCGTTTAGCATTTTTTTTATCGTTTAAAAAAGTTCGTCCAAACAAGGCAAAACAGACAGCCTCACCAATACTGGTTTTACCTGACTCATTTTGTCCTCCTACCTTAATAACGCCCTGCTCAGGGATATCATCAATAGTTAAGGTGGTGTATTTTTTGAAATTGGTGAGTTGTAAAGAGTATATAAGCATTACTTAACTCCTTGTTTCTTTTGCTCTGTGGAGTTATCTAATTTTTCGAGAATCGTGCGTATTGAGGATTCGTATATTTTAATATCAAAATCAGGGTCACTCTCTGCTTGGTGAATAATATCTTCTTTACAAAATTTCACAAATCGTTGACTTGCTCCTTTATAGTCGCGTTCTTTTAACCAACGTAGTTCCATATTAGCTGACATTTTTCACCTCTAACTGAATAGTGAAGATAGAAAAAAATATTATTTTATCAAAGCTTATAAGGTATATTTTATAAGTTATGAATGACAATCGTAATATTTGCAGGGGCAAGCTAACCTTTTTCTAACCTGAACCCGTGATTTCAATGCGGATAATAGGGGATAAGCTATTGGTTTAGCACGGGTTTAAAAAATCTTAGCTTCACCCATAGGTTAAGCGGGTATTTTTTAAACCTGTGATGAATCAATAGCTTATTCACTATGCCGTAGTGAAGTCACGGATTCAGGTCTAAGATTAACGTTATTTGAAATATAGCTGAATCAATTGCTTAAATCCTAATTTTTCAAGCGTTCGACTGAATTTTGATCATGCTAAGGAATGTTATGGTGATAGAAACCATACTTAGAAAAGTGGGATAAAAGTGCCCCCTTAACTGCCCACTAAGTGAAAGCGGTTAAGGGAAATAGGCGGAGGAGCGTTATTAGCCTTTCATTGCATTAAAGAACTCTTCATTCGTCATCGTTCCTTGCAAACGCTCGAATAAGAACTCCATGCTTTCGACTTCATCCATTGGGTGTAAGAATTTACGCAGTACCCATAAAGACTGTAATTCGTCTTCACTCACTAATAAATCTTCACGACGTGTTCCTGAGCGGTTGACGTTAATTGCAGGGAAGACACGTTTTTCGGCAATGCGTCGATCTAAATGAATTTCTGAGTTACCTGTGCCTTTAAATTCCTCATAGATTACTTCATCCATTTTAGAGCCTGTATCAATTAACGCGGTTGCTAGAATCGTTAAGCTACCCCCTTCTTCGATATTACGTGCAGCACCAAAGAAACGTTTAGGACGATGTAGCGCATTCGCATCAACACCACCTGTTAGTACCTTACCTGATGACGGTACAACGGTATTATAAGCTCGTGCGAGGCGTGTAATAGAGTCCAATAAAATAATGACATCTTTTTTATGCTCTACAAGACGTTTTGCTTTCTCGATAACCATTTCCGCAACTTGTACATGACGTGTTGCAGGCTCATCAAAGGTTGATGACACCACTTCACCGCGTACCATACGCGACATCTCGGTTACTTCTTCTGGGCGTTCATCTATAAGTAAAACAATCAGATAAGAATCAGGATGATTTGTTGCGATGCTTTGTGCAATATTTTGTAGCATCATCGTTTTACCCGCTTTAGGCGGGGCGATGATAAGACCACGCTGACCTTTACCTAAAGGAGCAACAATATCGATGACACGAGCCGTTATATCTTCGGTACTACCATTGCCACGCTCCATACGCATACGTTCATCGGGGTGTAATGGGGTTAAATTTTCAAATAAAATTTTATTACGTGCGTTATCAGGTGCTTCAAGGTTAATCGAGTCCACTTTTAATAAGGCAAAATAACGTTCATTATCTCTAGGAGTACGAATTTTCCCTGCTATCGTATCTCCTGTCCGCAAGCCAAAACGACGTATCTGGCTAGGTGATACATAAATATCATCTGCTCCCGCCACATAATTGCTATCGGCTGAACGCAAAAAACCAAAACCATCTTGAAGAATTTCTAATGTGCCATCTCCATGTATATCTTCGCCTTTTTTTGCCAATGCTTTAAGTATGGCAAAGATGACATCCTGTTTGCGGGCGCGCGACATTCCTGTTACGCCAGATTCTTTGGCAATAGATAAAATTTCAGAAGGAGATTTATTTTTAAGTTCAGTAAGGTTCATTGGATTGGGTTTTTACGTGATTGGATTATGTATTTAAACAATAATAGAAAGTATCCGAAAGGATCTCTAACAATTATGATATTTTGAAAATTCACCATCAGAAATGACAGGATGAAAAGAGCTCACTGTGCAAGGGTTTAACCTAGGATCGTAGCTTGGAGCTAAAGATAGCACGCACTTTTATAATAGTCCAGAAGAGGATGTTATAGAGCCTGTCGATAAACAACTTAATTACTGATGTTACGCAGTGGTGATTTTTCACTTTCACTGCAAGGTTTTCGTAGCCGACTAAGCTTTTGTTGATTTGCGAAGCGTCTTAACGGCTGCGAGTTCACTTCTTTTGTGTCGCCAGTCGATCCGAGCCAAGAAAAGGTGACCCAGCTACCCGCTTTCTCCTGCGCTTCACAAGTAAAAATACTCGGTGCGGTTAGAATGGGAAATAATGCTTCGCTATCGCATCGTGCTATTTGTGCTTAAACGCACAAATAGAAATCAAAAGTACGTAACATCAGTTATTGAGAAGGCTCTTAAATCAAATGGGTGGATTAAATATTTTGATCTAAAAAAGCAGTTAACTGAGATTTATTCAAAGCACCTACTTTCGTCGCTTCTACTTCCCCGTTCTTAAATAACATTAAGGTCGGAATTCCTCTAATGCCATATTTAGGGGGTGTTCCAGAATTCTCGTCAATATTTAACTTAGCAATTACAACTTTACCGCTGTATTCTGTTGCTACTTCCTCTAAAAAAGGGGCGATTGACTTACAAGGACCACACCATTCTGCCCAATAATCAACTAATACAGGTAGACTATTGTTTAAAACATCTTCTTCAAAAGAGGCATCACTTAAATAAACTATACTCACGACTATTTTTTCTCCATTATTTATTCTGTAAATTTTACTATCCTAGTACTCCATCTACATTATATTGACGGAGTACTAGTACATTGCGACAGATTGCTAAAAATCAAGCTCCTAGTACTCCATCAAAACAATGTTGCTGGAGTACTAGTACTCCAGCAACATTGTATTGATGGGTACAGAGCAATACAAAGCGTTCAAGACAAGGCATGGGTCGCAGGCAATGGTTATTCCCTTGGCAAGACCCATAACGCCGTATTGGACGCTTTGGGTTGCTCCCTTCGGGCGAGCCAGAAAGCGGTCATCCACGTT
>QOAQ01000109.1 GCA_003972955.1 Aquificaceae bacterium | reverse complement strand
GAGGTTACTACGGCATGAGCCACAAGCTATTGATTCCACAGCGGTTTAAAAAATACCCGCTTAACCTACGGGTGAAGCTAAGATTTTTTAATTCCACTGTGAAAACAATATCTTGCCCCTCATATCCGCATTAACCTCACGGATTCAGGGTATAGACATTCACTTAAATAACGTCCCTTCCTTTCGACTTTGCTCAAGATAAACCAAGTCCGCTCAGGGAGCTAGTACTCTGAGCGGAGTCGAAGGGAATGGAAATTTAATATATGAAAGACTATATATTTTATATATAACCGTTCACCTACTCGCTCCTCGCCTCCTGAACGGTTACTTTTATACTGATAACAAATTAGATTTGTTAGTTAATTGCCAGAGTCATTTTCTAATGTATGTGACTTACGGTGCAAGGAAGTACCGCTACCTATGTTTGCAGAAATAATAAATAAGACGTTTGACTGGCTCATTGTTTTTTTCTTGGTGAGTCTGTTGATTTGGTTTGGAGTGACGCAACCTGTTTTCTCCTTTTTTACGAGTAGTAGTGTACCTGAAATAGATCAGGTACAACTAAAAAAGCATGTAGAAGCATTATCCAAAACCTACGCTCCCCGTAGCCCTGAGTTTGAAGGCATTCGTCCTGCTGCCCATTATATTTATCGTCAATTCACAGAAATAGGGCGCTTAATCGGTAAAAAACCTCATTATCAAGCCTTTGGTACAATGGCAGGAAGCTTTAGTAATATTATATTCAAGTTAGGGCCTGCAACCGCCGAAACGGTTGTTATTGGTGCACACTATGATACTAAAAATGCATTTCCTGGGGCTGATAATAACGCCAGTGGTGTTGCTGTTTTACTCGAGTTAGCAAAAGCCTTATCCATTGTAGAAAAAGACCTACCTATACGTGTAGAGTTAGTTGCCTATGCCTTATCCGAAGGTTCGGTATTAGGTACGTCTGATATGGGGAGCTTTAAACATGCGGAGATGTTGAAGAAAAAAAATAGACGAGTAAAGCTAATGATTTCGGTTGATAGTGTAGGATTTTTCTCTAATAAGCCGAACTCACAAAAATACCCGTTCTCTTTTATGAAACTGGTTTATCCGACCACTGGGAATTTTATTAGTATTAGTAGTCATTTTCAGGATTTTCTTGAGCTTAGAGCAGTAAAGAAAAGTTTTAAAAAGGCGAGTTCCTTAGATGTTAGGTCTATTAATGCACCAGAAAATTTCCCCAATATTGCCAATTCAGATCAAATTAGCTATTGGTCAAATGGCTTTCCAGCCGTCATGGTGACAGATACAAGATCATATAGAAATGCAGACTACAATACCGAGAACGACACGGCGGATAAATTAAATTACGCAGGAATGGCACTGGTGGTTCAAGGTTTGTATCAAACCATAGTGGACTTTAAAAAGGGTGAAGAAGAAAAAGCTAGGGAAGAGTTAGACGAAAACCAGATTCAAATTATCAATCCTAAAATTTGATTATAGACATTCTCTTAAATAATTTCCCTTCACTTCGACTTTGCTCAGTACAGGCGACTCCGCTCAGGGAGTTAGTGACGTACAGGATTTTTGTAGATTGATTATAACCCTGCGTTTCGTACCTCAACTCAGGCTACTGTGCTTTTGGCTTTTTAAATACCGCATAGGTCCACCACGAAATGGTGCAAAGCCTGTGCCGAAAATAGTTCCTGCATCTAATAAATCGGCATCACCAACCAATTTTTCATCAAGGCATTTCTGTGCTTCATCCAGTAGTTTATTTATAAGGCGTTGTTCCAGTTTCTGCGTATCTCCTTGCCAGTTTATTTTACTGTTTTTAATAGCTTTTCCTTTCTTCCATGTGTAGAAACCTTGCCCACTTTTTTTGCCTAGCAAGCCGTTTTTAACATCTTTTGCGAGTGCATCGGGCAAGCTAACGCCGACGGTTTCTGATAATATTTCGCCAACGTGCAAGCAAATATCTAAACCGACAGTATCAGCGAGTTCAAGAGGTCCCATTGGCATACCAAAATCAGTGGCTGCTTTATCAATAATTTCAGCAGGCACGTTTTCTTGATGTAAGCTAACAGCTTCTAATAAATAAGGAACAAGAATACGGTTGACTAAGAACCCGGGTGAGCTGACCACAGGTAATGGTAATTTATTGATATGTGATGCAAAGGATTGTGCATAAGCAAGTGCTTCTTTACTGGTGATATTAGGGGTGTAGATAATTTCTAGCAACGGCATTTTGGCAACGGGGTTAAAGAAGTGCAAACCCACTAAGCGTTCTGGCTGTTGCATCGCTTGAGCAATATCGTGTAGCTGAATACTAGAGGTATTAGTGGCTAAGATAGCGTTGCTGCGAGCGCGTTGTTCAACCTCTTTAAATACGCTTTGTTTGGCTTCAAGGTTCTCAAAGATTGCCTCAATGATAACATCCGCCTTTGCAATACCATGACCCTGTAGGTCGGGGAGTAAATTATCTTGAGCTTGCATAATGCGCTGTTTATCGCCTTTATAGCGTCGCTTAAAACCCGTATTGGCGCGTTGTATAACCTTTGCGAGTGCATCGGTATTCATGTCTTGAATGGTAACGCGTAAACCTTGCATCGCACACCATGCGGCAATGTCACCGCCCATAACGCCACCGCCAATAACGTGTACATGCTTTGGGGTAAAGAGCTTTTTATTCCCTAATGCTTTTAGACGGTTTTGCAAGAAAAATACTCGCACTAAATTTTGTGCGGTGTCTGTTTGTATCAAATCGGCTACCGACTCTGCTTCGGCGCTATACATCGCATCATCATAACTACCGTATTTTTCCCATACATCAATTAAGGCATAGGGAGCAGGGTAGTGTGCTTGTTTGGCGTGTTGGCTAACGGTGGCGCGCATTTTATTTGCAATCAGCTTACGTGCGACAGGGTTTTCGAGTAGTTTGTCTTTGAAAGCCGTTTTTTCTTTTGCAGGAGTACGTGCGGGATAACCTGCTTTGATCACTTGGGTGGCAGTATTTTCAAGCTGACGTAAAGGCACGCATAAATCCACAAGACCTAATTTAGCCGCTTGTCGCCCCAGTAAATTGCGACCTGTTAGCATCATCGGCATTGCTTTTAAGATACCCATACGACGGATAGAACGTACCGAGCCACCAAAACCGGGGTGAATGCCGAGCTTTACTTCAGGTAGACCAAATTTACAGGCAGGGCGATCACTCGCAATAATATAATCACACGCCAACGCCAGTTCTAAGCCTCCACCAAGACAAAATCCATTCACCATCGCTAAGGTCGGCATGGGGAGATTTTCGATAGTATTGCACAGCGTATGACCTAACTGGATAAAGCTTAATGCCGTGTCTCGGTCGGAAATGCCCACAAAAACCTTAACATCTGCCCCTGCAATAAAACCACTGCGTTTGCCTGAACAGATAATCAAGCCTGCGGGATTTTGTTGTTTAATATCATCACAAGCACGTAATAACTCGTTGATAACGTCAGGGCTAAGTACATTTGCAGAGGCGTTGGCAACATCTAGTGTCAGCCAGAGAATATTATCAGGTGCAGAATGTAAGGAGAGATGCTGATATTGCGTACTGCCTACGTTGTTGTTTGACTGCTTCATTTGACTGCCTCCACTAACATTGCGCCACCTTGACCACCACCAATACACAGGCTCGCGATCCCTTTTGAGGCGTGTTTGCGTTGTAATATTTTAGCAAGATGCAACACAATTCTTGCGCCACTTGCACCAACAGGATGCCCAAGGCTAATCGCGCCACCGTCAATGTTTAGTTTATCGTTGGGTATTTCGCCAAGGACATCATCTAAGCCCAGATCATGCTGACAATAATCGGCATCATTCAAAGCAATCACACAGGCTTGCACTTGTGCTGCAAAGGCTTCGTTGAGTTCCCAGTAATCAATATTATCTAAACTTAAATTATGTGTTTTGAGTGTTTCGGTGATGGCATTGGCAGGTCCTAAGCCCATTTGCGAGGGGTCAACCCCTGCCCATTGAGCGGGATTTAATTTTGCCAATACAGGGAGATGATATTGTTGAATGGCTTCTTCACTTGCCAGAATAACGCTACACGCACCATCCGTAATTTGCGAGCTATTCGCGGGTGTGACGCTACCATAAGGCTTATCAAAAAAAGGTTTTAAGGTGGCTAATTTCTCTACTGAGCTATCCGCACGTACACCATCGTCTTGTGTAAATGCTTTTCCTGTGGGGCTATAAACAGGGGTGATTTCATCAAGATGATGATGCTCTATAGCAGACGCCAAGCGCAGATGGCTTTGCACGGAAAGTTCATCCATTTGTGTACGGCTAATGCCAAAACGCCATGCGAGTTCTTCTGCGGTTTGCCCCATATTGAGTCCCACAACGGGGTCTCTTAAACCACGTAATAAACTAATAATCGGTGCAAAATAGTGTCCACGTAACGCTCCTAAAGCCTTGAGTTTTGCACTTGCTGTTTTCGCTCGGCTCCAGTTAGCCAACCAATGCACCATGTCTTCTTTTAGTAATAAAGGCGCACGGCTCATGGCATCGACACCGCCAGCAAGCACAAGATTAGAGTAGCCATGTGCGATATTGCGACAAGCAGAGTCGATGGCTTGTAAGCCAGAAGCGCAGTTTCTTTGTACAGTATGCGCGGTTAATTGGTGTCCTCCGCCAATACGCAAGGCGATAATACGCGCGATATTGGTTTCATCAGGGCTAGGCATGACGCAGCCATAAATTACTTCATCCAAGTCTTGTGCTGCAAAGGGTTGACGCAACATTAAGCTATTCGATGCACTAATGGATAAATCACTGGCACTAAATAATCCTAGTTTGCCACGCGCTTTTAAAAAAGGAGTGCGTGCGCCGTCGATAAGGTAAACGGGTCGAGCTGTTGAATTAGTCATATTGTCACTCCCTTAGATGGTTTCAAATGAGTCAACACGAATCGCATCACGCATAGCTAACCATGCAAGATGTAACTGTTTGGCTTCATCTTTGCGGATGAGATTTTTCTTGGCGGCCTCAGCAATACGTTCGATATGTGTGTGTGCGTCTAATTGCCCACTTTTATACAGCGTCTTTAATTTTTTTTCGGCATTTTCTGCGGCTATCGCTTGAGCAAAGGCATATTCAATACGTCCTGTGGGATCAGATGGATCATCAGTGATATAAATACCCGCAGTGAGGCGGTCGCGTGTTGATGAGGGTGATAAGGCTAATTGCGCCACTTGATGAATTAATTTGTCGGAAGGTGGCGCATAGGGTTTGCCAAAGGGGAACATAAAACCACGCAATAGCTTGGCTGCCCAAGGAAAAGGTAGATTGTAAAAGACTGCCAGCATTGCTTGTTGTGCGTCATGCGTTGCCATCTGACAGGCATAATGTAGCAGGGGAAGGTCTGCTTCGGGTTCGCCTTGGTCTTCAAAATGTTTCAGTGTTGCCGAGCATAAATAAAGATTCGATAAAATATCAGCAAAGCGACCAGACAGACGTTCGCGTCGTTTTAAACTACCGCCTAATGTGAGGAGGGCGTAATCGGTTAGCAAGGCAAAACCTGCGCTAAGGCGTGTTAGATGACGATAATAACGACGCGTCATGGGTGTGCCAGGTGCTTCAAATACCGCATTGCTTAATCCAAACCATAAACTACGCGATAAATTACTGACTACAAAGCCAATGTGTGAAAACAGCGCTTTATCTAAGGCATCGACATCTTTATTTTGCGTCGCTTGCATTTCTTTTAATAAATAAGGATGACAGCGTAGCGCACCTTGCCCAAACACAATTAACGAGCGAGTTAAAATATTCGCCCCTTCAACCGTAATCGCGACGGGGATGGCTTGATAGGCTCTGCCGATAAAATTAGATGGCCCAAGGCAGATACCCGAGCCGCCTTGAATATCCATCGCATTGTTCACAATCGTACGCATACGCTCAGTGAGCTGATATTTTAACAGAGCGGTAATCACCGCAGGGCGTTGTCCATGATCAAGTGCGGTGGTGGTGAGTTTGCGGGCGGCATCCATTGCGTAGGTGTTGCCTAGCATCTGGGCAAGAGGTTCTTCGATACCTTCAAACTGCCCAATCGATAATCCAAACTGTTTGCGTACTTTCGCGTAAGCACCCACAATACGTGATGATAATTTTGCCGCGCCTGTGGAGAGGGCGGGTAAGGAAATACCGCGTCCTTCACCAAGACATTCAATTAACATACTCCAGCCATTGCCAACTTGTTCGACACCACCGATCACCCAATCCATAGGGATAAAAACATCTTCTCCCCAGTTGGGGCCATTTTGAAACGGATTATTGAGGGGGAAATGACGTTTGCCAATGTCAATACCTGCGGTGTCGGTGGGTATTAATGCAACGGTAATGCCGATATTGTCTGTTTCACCAAGTAGATGGTCGGGGTCGTACAACTGAAACGCGAGTCCTAATAAAGTGGCAACAGGCCCTAGCGTGATATAACGCTTCTCCCAATTTAGGCGAATACCTAGCACCTTCTCTTCACCATTAAAATCTTCACGGCAAACAATGCCCGCATCAGGAATAGAGCTTGCATCGCTGCCCGCTTCGGGGCTAGTGAGTGCAAAACAGGGAATTTCTTTACCCACGACTAAACGGGGAAGGTAATAGTCTTTTTGTTCTTGTGTACCGTATCGTTGTAGAAGCTCGCCAGGGCCTAAGGAGTTAGGCACCATAACGGTGACGGCAGCGGTTATGCTTCTGCTGGCGACTTTCATAATAACTTGAGAGTGTGCTAGGGCTGAAAAGGCTTGTCCGCCGTATTCTTCGGCAATAATCATGCCAAAGAAGCGTTCTTTTTTCAGGAATGCCCAGACTTCTTCAGGTAGGTCTTGTAGTTCGTGGGTTATTTGCCAGTCATCTAGCATTTCGCAGAGTGTTTCCACAGGGCCGTCAATAAATGCTTGCTCTTTGTCACTGAGATGCCCGCTTGATAAGTCGCGCAAATGTCGCCACTCTGGTTTTCCTGAAAATAATTCAGCATCCCACCAAACATTTCCGCCATCTAAAGCAATTTGTTCGGTACGAGAAATAGGCGGTAAATTCGCCGCAAGCAGTGTCATCGCAGGTTTGCTGACGAGTTTTTTGCGCAGCTCTGGCACGTTGATAAGAATTAAGATAAGCAAAACAGGCAGCCACACCGCCCATATCCATCCATTTAAGTTTCCCGTGAAAGCGACTAGCGCTATCCATAAGCCAACCGCTCCTGTTGATATTTTTAAAGGAGGGCGCAGATAACCGAGTATGCCAATAATGATAATTAGTAGTATTAGCCAGAACATTTGGAACTCCTTGCAGATAATTGCGTATCTGAGCTGTTTGCAGAGAGTGAGAAAGTCTCTGCGGAATGGGACGATGGCTCGGTGTTATTTATCTCCTTAGCTGAGTCATTGTGTTGTTTGTTGATATTGTGTTTAATTATTTTTTTAATCGAATCTAGCTGTGTTATCCATGAGCTAAAGCTTTCTATTTTAAACGGTGATGGTTTATGCGTTTGCTCTTCTGTCCGCGTTTTATCTTCATCTTCCCATGGTAAATCATGATAAAGCGCGTGTTTGTTATTTTGTTTTGACCCCCAAACAGGGAATTTGATAACTTCAAAATAGGGTGAATAATCAAAATCAGCAGGGGTAAACAATCTAAAATTACGTTTAAAGAAGCGAATGCAGTCATTATTGTCCGCTTTAACAATAGGTAAAATAGGGTAATTAACACTCTGAAAGCAGCGGGTAATCATCCCTGAGCAGACGATATGCGTTGGTCTGCCCGCATTATGCTGAAACAAACTAGAGCGCCAGTGTCGCGGAACAATGGCATAAGGAAACATAAAACGAGCAAGATCAAGTAGCTGGCGGACATCGTAAAGCATACCAAGATGCTCGATTGCAAAATTGACGACTTTACTTTGGTCGGCATAATTCAACTCACTCGCACGGCAAACACGTAAATTATCATCAGGATATTTAGTCAAATCTGTGACGATAGTGCCATGACCGAGCAACGATTCAATAATTAAAGGCGCATCCTCGTCACCCTTATAAAATAACCTAACCCTATCTCTCGCCTTTTGGTCACGTATATCAACAAGACGACCAATATAGAGAGCAGCATGCGTCCAAGGCGATAGCGTGATGATTTTAATAACATCGCCCACCCGACTACGCCCTTCAAAAAGGATAACATCTGCGGGTCGAATATCGCGGAGTAAGTGATCGGTATTATTAATAGCTTGCTGTTGACGGTTTCTTTCAGGGACACCATTAAGCCATTCTACGATAATGATCCACAGCCAGTTTTTGATACGAGTAAACATGGCTACTTCCTATATAGTTTTCTCTATAAGCATAGTCGATAGATGGATATAGAACATTAATCATTACGTCGATACAAATAATTTAGATCAAAAAATGAAATATGCAATACAGGCACAACATAAATAGTCTCGTAGAAACAAGGCATGCCTTGTTTAGGAGCAGAGAGTTTATGATGCAAAGAAAAAACAAATTAATTAAAATAGCCAGTTGACATTAGAAAATTAGAGTATTACCATATACTCATATTTAGCCAGTAGGTGGCTTAATACTCCTCCATCCTCCTTTGGTGGTATTTTGTGCGACTCTTTATGGGTCGCATTTTTTTTGCCTATTGCAAAGTTCTTTAAATTCCCCTCTCCAATCCTTAAGGAATCTCTGAACAACCTATAGTCTTTCACATATTAAATTTCTACTCCCTGAGCGGAGTCGAAGGGAAATTATTTAAGTGAATATCTATAAGAATGATTTTTCTGGAGCTAAAATTCGACATCCTTCACCTGAATTAAAAGTAGTTTACACTTTCTTAATCGTAGGGTCGGTGAAGTTTACGAAACCGACCAAGTTCGAGCACGTATCATGGTCGGTTTCACAAAGCTACACCGACCCTACAAAAGAGAATAAAGTGTTCACTGAGATATGAAGGATGCCTAAAATTCTCCATTTTTTGTTTAAAAAGTTCAGCAATAGCTTGCTATTACTTCACTTTTTGCACAAAAACTGAAAAATTTTATCATCCAGGAAATTTCATTCAGCTTATTCAGAGTTTCCTTAAGAAAAAATTGCAAGGAATTAAAAATTAATACTTGAGTCATCGGTCGGATTCCAATAGAATGCCCCGTTCTTTAAATAGGCTCCGTTTTGGAGTGTATTGTATATAATTTTTAGTAGCTTCATTTCTGGAGACTTTTGAAATGGGAACTTTTACTGCGAAACCTGCAGAAGTAAAGCGCGACTGGTTTGTCGTTGATGCTGAAGGTAAAACTTTAGGTCGTTTATCAAGTGAAATAGCACTACGTTTACGTGGCAAGCACAAGCCTATCTACACACCTCACGTCGATACGGGTGATTACATCGTTGTCATCAATGCAGACAAAGTCCGAGTGACAGGTCGTAAAGCAAAAAATAAAATCTATTATAGATTTACAGGTTATATTGGTAACTTGAAGTCAATTAGTTTTGAAAAATTAATGGACAAAGCGCCTGAGCGTGCCATAGAGCTTGCTGTAAAAGGTATGTTACCAAAAGGTCCTTTAGGACGTGAAATGTACAGAAAACTTAAGGTATACGCAGGTTCTGAGCATAATCATCATGCACAGCAACCAATTCCTTTAGAAATATAAAAGATAACGAGATTAAATAGCATGGCCGATACACAGTACTACGGAACGGGGCGACGCAAGTCATCATCTGCACGTGTTTTCATGAAAATGGGAGCAGGCGCTATCACTATTAACAAGCTTTCTATCGATGAATATTTCGGTCGTGAGACTTCGCGTATGGTTGTACGTCAGTCATTAGATGCGGCAGAGATGAATGACAAGTTTGACATTAACGTCACCGTAAAAGGTGGTGGTGATAGTGGTCAAGCAGGTGCTATCCGTTTAGGTATCGCAAGAGCTTTGCTTAAGTTTGATGAAGGTTTGCGTGGCACGTTAAAATCCAAAGGCTTGCTAACACGAGATGCACGTAAAGTTGAGCGTAAAAAAGTTGGTTTACGCAAAGCACGTCGAGCAACTCAGTTCTCTAAGCGTTAACACTAAAATTATTATGTGCTTTATAAACAACTTTTATAGAGTCTAATTAATTTTTAAATAAAAAAGCTACAGTTTGCGCTGTGGCTTTTTTCATTTAGAGATAAGCGTTATAATTAAAGGGATAGCTTGTTGTTATATAATAGTAGAATGTAGCTATCGAATGACAGAATGTAAAATTTTTGTTGCATTTTAGCAACACTGGTACTAAAATTCGTATTAATTCCGCAGGTTTTGACGGAATAACTGAAATTGGGGTTTTACCAAGTTTCAGATAAAGAATTTATTTATAGTTATGACTAACTTTTTTAGGAGTCGAAAGATGAAAAAATTGCTCGCAATCGCAATCGCAGCTGGTCTTGCTGCACCAATGGCTGTAATGGCAGATACAACTTTATACGGAAAAATGAAAGTTTCTGTAGGTAGTGATAAAAATGCTGCTGGCGTTAAGAAAACAACAGTAAAAGCTCATAGCTCACGTTTGGGCGTTAAAGGTTCTACAGCAATGGACAATGGTATGTCTGTAACGTATAAGCTAGAAATGGCTACTAAAGGTATTATTGATGAGAATGATACTCTTGGTGCTCGTGACTCATGGGTTGGTCTTAAAGGTGGTTTCGGTGAAGTTCGTGTAGGTCGTCATGCAACACCTTTTGCTCTTTCATCAGATATGTTTGATATCTTAAATCTTGGTCATCAAAATATTTCTGACGGAGCTGCTGGTTTCCGTGTTAACAATGCAATCGCATACTTGAAAGGATTTGGTCCTGTAGGTTTTGCTGCTGCATATGTACCTGATGAAACAGCTGGCGTAAATCACGACGCTACTAGTCTTTTGACTACTTATAAAAGCAATGGATTTACAGGTGCTGTAGGTTATCAAAAAATTAAAAATGTTGAGAAAGCACTTAACTTAGGTTTGGGTTATAAATTACCTGCTGGACATCAAGTAAACTATGTTTACAATGAGATTAAAGATACAGCAACTAGTGTTAAGACTAAGAACCAAGCATTGAATGGTCGTTATAAGTTTGGAAAAGCTTATGTTCAAGCTGAAATTGGTAAAACTAAAGGTTTGAGTGGAACAAATAAAGTACTTGAGCTAGGTTATGGCTTAGGTAAAGGCACAACGGTTTGGACA
>QOAQ01000004.1 GCA_003972955.1 Aquificaceae bacterium | reverse complement strand
CTGAAGTGACCATTTTTTTCGCGCTCTTCTAAAATAATACTCAGTGCACTTTCACCTGCGCCTTTAATTGCGCCTAAGCCAAACACCACATTACCTTCATGTTCTGTCGAAAAGCGATATTTCGAGCGATTTACATCGGGTGGAATAACCTCTAAGCCAATCTGACGGCAATCATCAACAAACGTCACCACTTTCTCGGTGTTATCCATATCGGCAGACAGTACCGCCGCCATAAATGCCGCAGGATAATGTGCTTTTAACCAGATGGTTTGATACGACACTAAGGCATAGGCAGCGGAGTGTGATTTATTAAAGCCGTACTCTGCAAATAATGCCATTAAGTCAAAAATTTCGGTGGCATTTTGCTTTTCAACATTATTCTTCTGCGCACCTTCCATGAAAATAGCCCGCTGTTTATCCATCTCCTCCGCTTTCTTTTTACCCATTGCGCGACGCAGCATATCTGCACCACCTAGCGAATAACCTGCCAGTATCTGGGCAATTTGCATGACCTGTTCTTGATAGACGATAACGCCATAAGTGGGTTCGAGGATTTTTTCTAATGCAGGGTGTGGATATTCAACCGCAGCTAGACCTTTTTTACGGTTTACAAAGTCATCTACCATGCCCGATTGCAATGGACCAGGGCGATACAAGGCAACGAGCGCGATAATATCTTCAAAAACATCGGGGTGAAGACGTTGAATTAACTCCTTCATACCACGTGATTCTAGCTGGAATACAGCAGTGGTTTTCGCGGCACACAGCAGCTCGAAAGAGGCAGGGTCATCGAGCGGGATTTTGCTAATATCCAGCGGCGTTTCGCCTTTTTTATCCCGTAATTTATTAACGGTTTTAACCGCCCAATCAATAATAGTCAGGTTACGCAAACCAAGGAAGTCAAACTTAACTAAGCCCACCGCCTCAACATCATCCTTATCAAATTGTGAAACAACGCTACCACCACCTTCTTCACAATAAAGCGGGGTGAAATCAACCAGTGTCGAGGGAGATATTAGTACGCCCCCCGCATGTTTACCGACATTTCGCGTGAGCCCCTCAAGGGATAAGGCCAAGTCGATCAGCTCTTTAACGTCCTCATCGTCATCGTATAGTTCTTTTAAATCGGGTGATTCTTTTAATGCCTTGGTCAGCGTCATTTTCATTTCAAATGGAATGAGCTTGGCGATGCGGTCTACAAAACCATAGGGTTGCGCGAGGATACGCCCCACATCGCGTACCACTGCTTTAGCTGCCATCGAACCATAGGTGATAATCTGTGATACCTTGTCACGACCATAGGTTCTTGCCACATAATCAATGACTAAATCACGCTTATCCATGCAGAAATCAATATCGAAGTCTGGCATCGAAATACGCTCAGGGTTGAGGAATCGCTCGAATAGAAGGTCGTATTTAAGGGGTTCAATATCGGTAATTTTTAAGGCAAAGGCAACCAGTGAGCCGGCTCCTGAACCACGCCCTGGTCCGACTGGAATATCATTATCTTTTGCCCACTGAATAAAGTCGGCAACAATTAAGAAGTAACCAGGAAAGCCCATGCCGTTGATAACATCGAGTTCTATTTTTAGACGCTCATCGAACGGTTTGCGTATCTCGGCAAAGTCATCCGCCTCCACATCAAACATTTCTTTTAAACGTGCTTCCAAACCTTCTTCAGAGACTTTGCAGAAATATTCCGCTTCGGTCATCCCTTCAGGAATTGGAAATTCAGGTAAGTAGTTTTTGCCTAGTGTGAGTGTTGTATTACAGCGTTTGGCTATTTCTAAGGTGTTTTCGATAGCGGCAGGAATGTCTTTAAATAATTCGATCATTTCATCCGCAGAGCGCAAATATTGCTCACTGGAATAGTGTTTAACACGGGTTTTATCACCTAGCGTATAACCATCGTGAATACAAACACGTGCTTCATGTGAATCAAAACCATCAGCAGTGATAAAGCGTGGGTCGTTAGTTGCTACAACAGGTAAATCATGCGCTAGTGCAAGTTCAACCGCATTATGCAGATACTCTTCCTCATGCTCCCGTCCCGTGCGTTGTAGTTCGATATAATAGCGATCAGGAAATACCTTGCTCCAATGTTGCGCGCGTTGCATCGCCTCTTCTTTATTACCCGCTAAAAGTGAGTAGCCCACATCACCATCACGACCGCCCGATAAGGCAATCACCCCCTCGCTGGTCTCTTCAACCCATTGTTTATAAACACGCGGGACACCCAAAACCTGCCCTTCTTGATAGGCACGAGAAATTAATTTAGTGACATTTTTATAGCCTGTATTGTTCTGGCATAACAAAATCATGTGATATAGCAGACTCTCATCTACTTCATCTTGGACTAAAACATCTACGCCAAAAATAGGTTTTATGCCCTGAGCCATTGCGGCACGATAAAACTTAACCAAACCAAACATATTATGCTGATCGGTCATAGCAACCGCAGGCATACCACCCTCTACAATAGCTGGGATCAGTTGCTTAATACGGATAGTGCTATCAACAAGGGAGTATTCGGAGTGTAAGCGTAGGTGTACGAAGCTCATAGAAAGAGGTTCTCAAGAAGAGGAAAAATAATGGCTGAATCATACAGTTTGGCGGATGCCTTTGATAAGGAACTGCCCTAAGTTATTTTAGCAGAGGTAGAATTCAGATCATAAAACTCTTTTTGTAACCATTCTTAATTTAGATGCCACCTGAATTTATATTCAGGTGCATGGTCTCTGAACATTACGGCAGATCCATACTTTCTTCAAAATAATAGATGCCAATTCCTGCCCTTTTTTTACCACTTCCTTTTTCAGCATTGGGATTCGCGTCACGGTCATATTGTCGTAACCAGTCATTTGATTTTTCTAAAAGTTCCTGACTGTCTTTTCCCACCATTTCTTGAAAAGAATCTAGACATTCTTGTGGCAGGTTGTCATAACAAACTTTGCGTTGAAAGCGTAATTCTTCCTTTTCGCTCAGCATATTATGTCCAATAGTCTGAATTAATAAGGAAACATCTGTACCTAAAATCGTGATGGCTTCATCTTCATCACCGATGGGTAGATAAGCGCGACGTTGTAAACTGGCATATTTTCCCTCAATAATATTAATGGTCTCGGTTGACTCTAACTCATCTAACATGGCTTTTGATGTCATATCACCACTGTATCGATTCACCAGTGCTTCAAATGATTTTTCTGTACCATTAATCGCTAATACAGCAGGAAATCCTCCCGTTGTACAAAATTCTTCATCTTGTTGCCAACCATTTATAACACGTGTTGCACGATTATATTTTGCAGAGACAGTTTCTACTCCTGGTGATGTTTTACGTAGAGCAGCAACATCTTTTCGGGTTAACCCTGTGGTAATAGCAATTCTTGAGGTTGTCGCTTTACCTTCAGATTTAAGTAAATTTTGTTCAGCAACTGAAACGTATACTTGTTTTAATATTTGGGCTATTTCACTATAGACGACCCCCTTATGTAACAGAATCTCTGTTAAAGGGAGAAATAGCTTGTAATTCATCTGATAAAGTTTTTCATTCATAATTCGTGATTATATTCCCAAAAAAATTTACATCTCTAATACGTTACTCGTGAATAGGTTGATAAACCTCATGCTCTTTCATCATCATTAGGTATGTGGTGGCAGGGTACTGAAAGGGGGCTTCCAGAAAAGCTAAGTTTTAATTTTTCACTATATATAGTGTTCTTACACAATTTACTATACAGTTTTTTTACAAAAGTGGTAGTTTTTTATACAATTTAGCATAACTCACAATAATCATTACAGGTGATACTATCTTTTAGAATAAGTGTAACAAGCTTGGTATTTGTCCAAACTAATTGTAATTTATACCTATTTTTTGGTAGATAATGCCCAATATAAAGAGAAAGAACCAATATGAGGTTACTATGGTATTAGGGATAATTAATGCATTGTCCCTAAGTCTTTTTAGCTGAATGGCTTTAAGCAAGTTAAGCATCGTCACTCTATAGTCTTTCATATATTAAATTTCCATACCCTTCGACTCCGCTCAGGGAGCTCGTACCCTGAGCGGACTTGGTTTATCTTGAGCGAAGTCGAAAGGAAGGGAAATTATTTAAGTGAATGTCTATATGTAATAGTCTGGACTAATTTGAGTTGGGCTAAAAAGACCTTGATATACATCGCGCGCTAACGGTTGAGGAATTATTAGTGTGTTGTTTTCCGCAACCATAACCGCTTAGGAACGTGCATGAAATAACTTCCTGAAGTTCTAACACAGAATTTTTATTTCATGCACGTTCCTTAGGACGCTATTTAGTTTTACCGTCTTAAGCAGGTAAGCTATTCATTGAGATTACTTTATTCTGCATCGCAGAGGTTAAACTATCAATATCTGCTAATAAATCATTTTCAGACTGAGTATCAGAAGCTAATAGACCTAAAATATGCTCATTATCAATGTAACGCATACCATAACGACCTTTACTTCCATTAACAACAATCGTACCCAAGTCACCTATATCTAGCCCTTGCTTTAATCCTTGACCAAGACCTGACAAGGCAGCTGTTATTGCTGCAACCTCTTCTTCATCTTTTGTTTCAAATGTATTAAGAATAGGTAGTCCATCAATTGTAGAAACCATGTAGTTTTTCATCGTTTTGCCCTTTTATTTAGGTTGAAAATTGTAAAAATTAAGCTGCTTGTTGTTGCAGTGTGTTCGATCCCATTAACTCAGTACGTGCTTTTGTCAACATTTGATCAATCTCGGTAGAGATTAAACGCCCTAAAATGGCATCATTTAAGCCCGATGCCATATGGATAGCTTCTTTTTGAGTGACAATAAAGCTTTCTACTGTCAAGCTTGATACAACTGCTTGTAGCTTTTGAAGCACGGCTAAGACTTTTATTGCTTCTGCAACATCTAAGTCTTGCAATAATTTTTCTTGTAAAAAACTCATCATCCATCCCCACATCCCTAGCATGGCAGCATTGGATATTTTGTGTTTTACATGAACGACTCCGACAAAGGTTTGCCATTTCCAATACTGCTCATCAAAGTTGCCTTTCATGCTAACTTGATACCATTGGCGCAACGTTTGCTCACGTGCTTTTCGTTCATCAGCAGATAACTGATCTTTTAAATTATCATCACCATAAACGGTGTCATAAAACCCTGTTACTAATGCATCCTCATAGGTCATCAGTAATTTATTATGTTTTTGAATGAGTAATGCGTCTTGGCTATCAGGCACAATTGCGTGCGGGATAGATTGAAATATTTCTTGAGTCACAACCGATAGATCCATGTCGATTTCCTCGTTTCTTAAGTTTTCAAAAAGATTTAACTTGCTTTAAAAACAAGCAAATCAAATAAAGTGAGCGCATGGTACTCCACAAAAAATAGACCGTCTATCTTTTTTGGGATTTTTTTCCCTTTTTTATAATACGGCTCGTCATATTATTCTGTACATGTTGTTTCATTGTGCTATTCGCACTTAAAATGTATAAATAGAAACTCAAAACATTCAAGGAAATAAACATGCCCGTTAATCTTCAAGCTCCAAAATCACTACTCCCTGTTAAAGGGGTCACTTTATCTGCGGTAACGGCAAATATTCGCTATAAAAATCGTAATGATTTAGTGTTGATTAATCTATCGGAAGGAGGAAGTGCCGCAGGTGTTTTTACACGTAATAAATTTTGTGCAGCCCCCGTTACACTCTGTAGACAACACCTTAGTGAAAATACCTCACCGCGTTATTTGCTGATTAATGCAGGGAATGCAAATGCAGGAACAGGCGAGAAAGGTCTGCATAATGCCCAGCAAACCTGTGCAATGTTGGCTGATCTGAATGATTTACACCCTAATGATATTTTACCTTTTTCAACGGGTGTAATTGGAGAACAGCTACCACTTGAGCCTTTCGAGGAAAGCTTACCTCAAGCGGTAGAGCAGCTTGCAGAGGATAACTGGATATTGGCGGCAGAAGGTATTATGACGACCGATACCGTGGCAAAGGGTGTCAGTGAACAAATAGAGATAGACGGGAAAACAGTAACAGTCACAGGTATCGCAAAAGGCTCAGGTATGATAGAGCCAAATATGGCAACACTACTGGCTTATGTCGCTTGTGATGCCGATGTCGAGGCGGAGCTATTACAACAAGTATTAAATGAAGCAGTGGCGGATTCTTTTAATGCAATCACCGTCGATGCAGATACTTCAACCAATGACTCTTTAGTTTTATTGGCATCGGGTCAAGCTGGCGTCACTATTACAGAGAATAATCGTGCTGCTTTCCAACAGGTCATCAATAAGGTCTGTCAGCAGTTAGCACAAGCGATTATTCGTGATGCGGAGGGGGCAACAAAATTTGTCACTATCGAGGTCGAGTCTGCACCAGATAGAGAATATGCTCGCGAAATTGCTTATACCGTTGCACGATCTCCTTTGGTTAAAACAGCATTATTTGCAAGTGATCCAAACTGGGGACGCTTATTAATGGCGATAGGTCGTAGTAATGTAGATGATCTTGATGTGAGTAAATTATCGTTATGGTTAGGTGATACACAGTTATTAGCCTCAGGTGAGCCATTAGAAAGCTATACCGAGGAGCAGGGGCAAATAGAAATGAATCAAGAAGAAATTACCATTCGTATTGCTTTAAATGCAGGTAATACCGCCGCCCGTATTTGGACATCTGATCTTTCGCATGAGTATGTGACAATTAATGCGGAATATCGTAGTTAAACGGTATTTTCTTCATGTTGCCTAATGAGTAAGCCTTCGTGTAGTCCGTAACCTAAAACACGGACTACACAGTGAATAATATCTATTGTTTATATATCGCCATAAACGATTATTGACTATACTAGGGGAATAATTAAAAAAATAATACGATCCATAAGTGCTCAGCCATGACAATTTCTTTTTTCCACCGCGTTATTCTCTCTTTTTGTTTATTAATAACATTACTATTAACAACGTCTACGCTTCTCTATGCCGACGATGAAACCAAGACCGATGCAATTGTTCAGCCATTACCTTTACGTCTTGATCCTATGTGGTGGGATCAATATGGTAATGCGAGTCATAACGAACTGAAGGAACGTATAGAAACGTTAAAAAAAGAGCTTAATTTAATCAATCAGCCTGAAGAAGCGCGTAGTTTGGTGTCCGAAATTTTTGCTTTATTGGACCAATATGAAGCCAAAAGAAGTACCCCCTTAGCCGTAAAAGATACGGTGAAAAATGAAGAAAGGCGGGTGTATTATCTGGATGATATTTTTAATCTTATTCAGCAACAAAAAAGCACACTCTCTGATCTGCAATTATTAAAAACAAATATTGATACCTTAGATGAGGAGATAAAAGTAGCCGATGATGAGCTTAATAAAATAAAGCTGAACTACCTTAAAAAGAAGGAGGTTGACACTGACAAACTAATATTAGGCTTAAGGTGGATTAAAGCACGCTTAAATCTTTCTTTACTCGGTTTAAATAAAAAAACACTCATATCACAAGAAGCATTGCTTAATGAGAAAAGGATCGCTTTAAAGGATGAAAAAGAATCTGCTTTAGACTTGCTTGTCGTGACGCAAAGACAAATTAAAGACTCAACACTACGTGGTAATTTATTAGATAGCAAAATTAAAGAGCTTAGTGATGATTTAGAACGATTAAAAGCTAAAGAGCGTGCGATTAGTGTCATAGATGATGTCTCAAGGTCAAGAAAACAACTACTTTCCTTAAAAGTATTGGAAATGACGGCAAATCTTAAAAGGGCTAAAACAGAGCGTTTAACCTATTTGTTAACTCGGGATATAGATTTACTCAACAATGACGCATCAGAATCCATACGAAGTAATGTTCGTAAACATTTGCAGCAAGGAATCTCCTATATAAACGAGATCAAAAAATGGATGGAAGATGCGGGTAATCGTGTTGAAAAAGAAGAAAATGTTATTAATTCCTTGCAAGCATTAATCAGTAATGAGGCAGAAAAAAAACGTACACGACAACGTTTGATGGCATTAAAAAAAGTGTATAAACAAGGGGTAGAGTTAGAAAGTAAACAGGAAAAACTAAAGTTACTCACTACCATCCTCGACGACGAGCTTGGTAAAACGGCTCAAGGTGCTGCTATTTTAGTGGAAAAAGCAGATGAAACCTTGCGTAAAAGCTGGGATAAGATCAAAACATGGATGGACTCATCGTTATTCAGCGTGAGTGGTACACCTGTAACACCGCTGGGCTTACTGCACTTTTTAACGATTGTCTTTATTGGCTGGCTACTTTCGCGCTTGCTGTCACATACTATTCAAAATGTAAATTCACGTACTCACGGGGGAATGCAAGCATCCTCAGTGAAAACATTGAATCGAATCACCAGTTTTGTGTTGGTGGGCATTGCACTCTTAATTGCCTTCTCTAGTTTGGGTATTGATGTTACTAAACTAGCCTTAGTTGCCAGTGCGCTCAGTGTTGGTATTGGTTTTGGCTTACAAAATATTATCAACAATTTTGTCTCTGGTATAATTTTGATTTTTGAACGGAGTATGAAAGTAGGTGATTATATTGAGTTCGCAAACGGAATGCGGGGAGAAGTACGAGAAATAAATATACGCAGCACAGTTATCAATACCAATAATAATATCGATGTGATTGTTCCTAATTCTGAATTTGTGAATAATAGTGTGACAAACTGGACAATGAACGAACGTTTTTTACGTATTAAAATTCCTTTTGGTGTTGCCTATGGTTCGGATAAAGAGTTGGTTCGTCGCATTGTTATTGATGCTGCATTAGCCTTACCTTACACCTTAAATCTAACAGAAAGACAATATCCACAAGTACGTTTGTCAAACTTTGGGGAGAGTAGTTTAGATTTTGAATTAGTGGTGTGGATTAAAGCGGAATGGGCTAACCGCCCTGGTCGTGTTAAAGCTGCTTATAATTGGGAGATTGAAACCACTTTAGTGAATCATCAAGTGGAAATTCCTTTTCCTCAGCGTGAAGTACGAATTTTACCAACACTGGTAGCAGACGCGGTAGAGCAATAAGTGCTTAATACCTGAATCCGTGAGGCAAATGCGGATATGAGGGATAAGATATTGGTTTCACAGTGAAATTAAAAAATCTTAGCTTCACCCATAGGTTAAGTGGGTATTTTTTTAAATCACTGTGGAATCAATAGCTTGTTTATCATACCGTAGTTGTCTCACGGATTCAGGTAATATACTTCGTGCGGTCACGGATTTAGGTTCTATACTTGCTGGATATGTATTTAGGACTCAGGATTGAATAATGTATCTTAATCAGCTTTTTATACGTTCATTAGGGTATCTCTATTAATATCTAATGTTACGCAGTGGTAATTTTTTATTTTCACTGCAAGGTTTTCGTAGCCGACTAAGCTTTTGTTGATTTGCAAAGCATCTTAACGGCTACGAGTTCATTTCTTTTGCGTCGCCAAAAGAAACGAACCAAAGAAAAGGCGACCCAGCTACCCGCTTATTCCTGCGCTTCACAAGTAAAAATGGGCAGGGCAAAAACTCGCTACGCTCAAACAGCTTGCCCTGCTAATCCATTTTTACTTGCAAATGCTCGGCGCGGTTAGAATGGGAACTACTGCTTCGCACTCGCTATCGCATCGTGCTATTTGTGCTTAAACGCACAAATAGAAATCTAAAGTGCGTAACAT
>QOAQ01000082.1 GCA_003972955.1 Aquificaceae bacterium | reverse complement strand
CTTAAAAAATAAATCAAAGTCATTTTTTTTACCCACTTTAAAAACTCTTTTTATAAGGTGGGACATTCTGTTTCGAGCAAAATCGGGTAATAACGTCAAAACACTTGGTCAAATCACTCCTTTATTGTCATTTTTTTCCCTAAGAGAGTGGCACGCTTTATGCTTTATTAACAACAACAGAAAAGGGAAACGATGTCACCACAAGCCCAAACAACAAAAATTGAAGAAAATATCATTCCGTTTGCACACGATGCGTCAACAGGAGTGGATTCAATGAGTGCGAACAGTTTGGAAGCTAATCAAGAGCAACAATACAGAGCATCGGCATACAGTATTTTAGCCGCATTACTTCGCCACGTTCCAACAAGTGCAGTGCTTGAACATGTAGCTAACTTTTCTGATATTGTGGTCGATGAGGATGAATTGTTGTTATCCATGTCCATGCTGGGCTTGGCAGCAAAATCAAGTGAGCTTTCAGCCGTTGATGATGAATATCACGATTTGTTTATCGGCTTAGGTCGGGGTGAGTTAGTGCCTTATGGTTCGTGGTATCTCACGGGTTATTTAATGGAAAAGCCATTGAGCGTATTAAGGGATGATCTAAAAATACTAGGTTTTGAGCGCGATGAGAGTGTCGTAGAACCTGAAGATCATGTCGCTGCATTGTGTGAAGTGATGTCCTTATTGATTTCTGATAACGATGTAACACTAGAAACGCAAACCCTATTTTTTGAAAAACACATGAGCCCTTGGATAGATCGATTTTTTAATGATTTGTCAGAGGCAAAATCAGCTGTTTTTTATCGTTCAGTTGGGCGATTTGGAGCGGCATTTTTGAATTTAGAAAAGCAATATTTATTGGTGTAATTTTTACGGTACCTGTAAAACCACTAAGTTATGCGCCAAAGGAGAATGAAATGAAAGAACTAGAATTTAAAAAATACGCTGAAGCAAAATTGACGCGCAGAAAGTTTTTAAGTGGTGGCGCTGTAATAGGTGCTAGTGCGGTGGCAGTAGCCGTTGCTCCAAATATTGTAGCTGCTGCAACTAAAACGGAAGTCAAAATAGCGAATAAAGAAGAAGGCTACAGACTCACACAACACATTGCTGATTACTACAAATCAGCGGCGTTATAAAGGAGCGGAATTAATATGAAACTTACTAAAACGTCTAATAAGGTTATAGATAGTAGCCTGATCGATAAGAAGGGCTCGGTGCAAAAAGCGGCTGGTGAAGCTTTGTCAAGACGTCAGTTCTTGCGTAACTCAACCCTTATGGCAGGTGGTGCGGCATTAGCGACGACATTATCACCAGGAATGATGAAAAAAGCTGAGGCAGTAGGTGAAGCTAAAGGCTCTATCAAACGTGTAAAAACAATCTGTACACATTGTTCGGTAGGTTGTGGCGTAATCGCCGAAGTTGAAAATGGTGTTTGGACAGGTCAAGAGCCTGCTTTAGATCATCCCTTTAATAAAGGCGCACATTGTGCAAAAGGTGCGGCAATTCGTGAACATGGTCATGGTGAGCGTCGTTTAAAACATCCTACAAAATTAGTCAATGGTAAGTGGAAGAAAGTCTCTTGGGATCAAGCGATTAATGAAATTGGTGATAAGTTACTGAGTATTCGTAAAGAATCAGGTCCAGATTCGGTTTATTGGTTAGGCTCAGCAAAACATAATAATGAGCAGGCCTATTTATTCCGTAAAATGGCAGCCATGTGGGGGACAAATAACGTAGACCATCAGGCACGTATTTGTCATTCAACCACAGTAGCAGGTGTTGCAAATACGTGGGGGTATGGCGCAATGACCAACTCCTACAACGATATTCACAATTCAAAATCTATTCTTTTAATTGGTTCGAATCCCGCAGAAGCGCACCCCGTAGCCCTGCTTCATATTATGAAAGCGAAGGAGGAAAACAACGCACCTATCATCGTTATTGATCCTCGCTTCACCCGTACCGCGGCACACGCAGATCACTTTTTACAAATTCGCCCAGGAACTGATGTGCCAATAATTTGGGGTATGTTATGGCATATCTTCAAAAATGGCTGGGAAGACAAGAGCTTTATAAAGCAACGTGTTTATGGCATGGAAGAAGTCAGGCAAGAAGTGGCTAAGTGGGATCCTGCTGAAGTTGAGCGCGTAACAGGTGTGCCAGAGCAGAAAGTGAAAGGCGCAGCAAAAGCAATGGCACAAAACCGTCCTGGAACATTTATATGGTGCATGGGTGGAACACAACACACCATTGGTAATAACAATACCCGTGCATACTGTACTTTCCAATTAGCATTAGGAAATATGGGGGTCGCAGGTGGTGGCGCTAATATATTCCGTGGTCACGATAATGTGCAAGGCGCGACAGATTTAGGCGTATTAGCAAATACATTACCTGGTTACTACGGCTTAAAACCAGGCTCATGGAAACATTGGGCAGGCGTTTGGGATCTGGATTACGAATGGGTCAAAGGTCAATTTGATACTGGTAGTTATGAGAAAAAAGGCGATAAAGATGTTCATGTGATGAACACTAAAGGTATTCCTGTTTCTCGTTGGATTGACGGTGTGTTAGAAGACAAGAAAAACATGGGGCAGAAAGATAATCTTCGTGCCATGATTTTCTGGGGTCATGCACCAAACAGTCAAACCCGTGGCGCAGAAATGAAAAAAGCCATGGAAAAGTTAGACATGATGGTAATTGTCGATCCATATCCAACGGTTTCAGCCGTTATGAGTGATCGCAAAGACGGTGTTTATCTCTTGCCAGCAGCCACGCAACTTGAGACTTATGGCTCTGTAACCGCATCAAATAGATCATTCCAATGGCGCGATAAGGTAATAGAGCCACTGTTTGAATCACTGCCTGATCATACAATCATGTATAAATTAGCAAAGAAGCTTGGTATTGCTGATCAGATGTTTAAACACATCGAAGTTAAAAATGAAGAGCCAGTGATTGAGGATGTATTACGAGAGATAAATCACGGCATGTGGACAATCGGTTACACAGGACAAAGCCCAGAGCGCTTAAAGAAGCAACAGGAAAACTGGGGAGACTTTGATTTCACCAGCTTAAAAGCCGAAGGTGGCGCATGTGATGGTGAATTCTACGGATTACCATGGCCGTGTTGGGGTACGCCAGAGATGAAACATCCAGGTACACCTAACCTTTATGATGGAAGCACATCGGTTGCCGCAGGCGGTTTAACATTCCGTGCCAGATTTGGTGTTGAGCGCAACGGTACTAATTTGTTGGCTGAAGGTTTTTATTCAGCAGGTTCTGAAATCAAAGATGGTTATCCAGAATTTAAAGCCGATTTATTGAAAAAGCTTGGCTGGTGGGATGACTTAACAGCAGATGAAAAGAAAGCAGCAGAAGGTAAAAACTGGAAGACGGACTTATCAGGCGGTATCCAACGAGTTGCTATTAAGCATGGTTGTGCGCCATTTGGTAATGCAAAGGCAAGAGTAAATGTGTGGACATTCCCAGACCCCATTCCAATACATCGTGAGCCACTTTACACCAGTCGTCGTGACTTGGTAGCGAAGTATCCAACTTATGAAGATCGTAAATCATTTTGGCGTTTACCAACGCGCTATGGCTCAATTCAGGCGAAGGATTACTCAAAAGACTTCCCAATCATACTCACATCAGGTCGTTTAGTGGAATATGAAGGCGGTGGTGATGAGACACGTTCAAATCCTTGGTTAGCTGAGTTGCAACAGGATATGTTTGTTGAAATTCATCCACGCGATGCTAACAATGCAGGTATTCGTGATGGTAACGATGTCTGGGTAGAAACACCCGAAGGCTCAAAAATCAAAGTCAAAGCGATGGTGACACGCCGAGTAGATTCTGGTGTAGCATTTGCGCCCTTCCACTTTGGTGGGCATTTCCAAGGTAAAGACTTGCGAAATAAATATCCTGAAGGTTCTGATCCAGTCATTTTAGGTGAAGCCGTTAATACCGCCATGACCTACGGTTATGATTCTGTCACACAGATGCAGGAAACCAAGTGTTCTCTGTGTAAGATAACTAAAGCGTAAGCGAGGAGATAAAAAATGGCTAATGTAAAATTTTATTGCGACTCAGAACGCTGTATCGAATGTAACGGTTGTGTCACAGCTTGTAAAAATGAGAATGATATTCCTTGGGGTATAAACCGTCGTCGTGTTGTAACGATTAAAGATGGCGAACCTGGTGAGCGTTCACTTTCAGTCGCTTGTATGCATTGCTCTGATGCGCCTTGTGCGGCAGTTTGTCCCGTTGATTGTTTCTACACCACAGATAATGGCATCGTGCTACACAATAAAGATACCTGCATCGGTTGTGGTTACTGTTCGTATGCTTGTCCGTTTGGCGCACCACAATTCCCCGAGTCGGGTGCTTTTGCATCCAAAGGAAAAATGGATAAATGTACCTTCTGTGCAGGCGGTCCTGAAGAAACGGGTAGTGCCGAGGAGTACAAAAAATACGGTGCAAATCGTTTAGCGGAAGGCAAGTTGCCGCTGTGTGCAGAGATGTGTGCAACCAAGGCATTACTAGCAGGTGATGCAAATATCGTTTCTGATATTTACCGTAAACGTGTGATTAAGAGAAGTATGTCGAACTTGGCTTCAAACGTAGGAATTCAGAAGAGTTTATTAGGATCTTCACCTGATCTTACTGGCAAAGTAACAAAATAAACGTAACCGTTCACCTACCCCCTGAAATTCGCCATTTCTGCGTTAAAAAATGATCATTTACACCTGTAAACTCACATTTTTTGCCTTGAACTGACAAATTTCAGGGGGCATCTGAACGATTACAAATAAACTGTAAATAGCCTGTGTCATTTTATAGTTAAACAAATCCTCACCTAGTACTCCATCAATGTTGTTTTGATGGAATACTAGGATGTGTTGATTTTTTGTCAGAAAAGGCTTCTTTTTGGAGAAAAATACATGAATGCAATGAAGTGGTCATCAAAAAACATAAGCTTCTTTAATGTGAAATTATCCTTATTCGCGTATGTATTAATAACGCTATTCGCACTACTTTCATTTTCTTCGACTTTTGCAGCAGAAGAAAAGCTAGGTAATATAAATAATACGGTTAACCAGCAATTAGGAATCAAAAGCCCTGCTACTGATCTTTGGCGCGCTGTTCGACAAAGAAAATTCGATGGCTCAGAAGGTTTGTCTAGCACAACCCAAGCAAACAGTTTGGGGGCTAATGAACTTATTAATGTTAAAGGACAAGAATGGCGTAATTTTAGAATGGGGCAATTAGTCCCGTATGCCGCCTATTTATTAGTTGGCGTCTTATTAGCACTTGTCTTATTTAGGTTGATACGCGGAAAAATAAAAATTAAAGCAGGAAGATCAGGAAAAAAAATATTACGCTTTTCACCATTCCAACGTTTTGTTCATTGGTCTGTCGCTATTTTATTTGTCGTATTAGGAATAACAGGAACATTATTGACCTTTGGCAAATCAGGACTTATCCCCATTATCGGCAGCAGTGCTTTTGGGACAATTGCAGGTTTCGGAAAGTTGCTACATGACTACTTAGGTCCTGTTTTTGGAATTATGTTATTAATTATGCTGTTTACTTTTATTAAAGGAAACTTTGCTAATTTGACGGATATGAAGTGGTTTTTAAAAGGTGGTGGCATGTTTGGAAATCATGCTAGCGCAGGTCGTTATAATGGTGGTGAAAAAGCATGGTTTTGGTTGGCAATTTTAGCGGGTGCAGTCATTGTCGTCAGTGGTGTTATTCTAGATTTTCCGTATTTCAATCAAACACGTGATGATTTACAGCTATCACACTTAGTTCACGCTGTTGCTGGTATTGCATTACTAGCGGCATCATTTGGGCATATTTTCATGGGTACGGTTGCTATGGAAGGCGCTTATGAAGCCATGAAAACAGGCTACTGTGATGAAAACTGGGCAAAAGAACATCATGATCTTTGGTATGCAGATTTACAAAAGCAAGGCACAACAGCTTCTTCTGATGCGGATACTTAAAACTGATGTTATGCACTTTAGAACCACAACTCACTGACGCAGGACTTGATTCTGCCTATGCCGTTAACGGAACCAATGAGTTTGGAGAAATTATTGCAGGGCATATTGCCGCCGAACGCGCACTGACTATTTACTTAGATAAGCGCGAAATCGTCACCCTAATGACCCTTGGTACACAACCAGAATTATTGGTTTTAGGCTGGCTAAGAAATCAACGGCTCATCAAAAAAATGCACGATATAAAAGCCATTCAAGTTGATTGGGAAACAGAATCCGTTGCCGTCACCACACATCAAACTATCGAAGGTTTAGATAAAAAACTCAGTAAAAAAACCGTCACTACAGGTTGCGGACAAGGTACTGTTTATGGTGACATGATGGATGGTTTAGACAAACTAACTCTCCCCAAAATCACCCTGAAACAATCACTGATTTATAAGCTACTAAGCAATCTCAACGCACACAATGAAATCTACAAAAAAGCAGGTGCAGTTCATGGTTGTGCATTATGCCTTGATACTCATATTTCACGCTTTGTAGAAGACGTTGGTAGACATAATGCCGTAGATGCTATTGCAGGATATATGTGGTTACACGATATTCAGGGTGTAGATAAAATCTTCTACACCACAGGTAGACTAACCTCAGAGATGGTGATTAAAGTCGCTCAAATGGGAATCCCTGTTTTGCTCTCACGCTCAGGCGCAACGCAAATGGGTTATGAAATTGCAAAACGCATTGGCGTAATCTTAATCTCACGCGCTAAGGGAAAGCACTTTTTAATTTATAACGGTGCAGAACAGATTGAATTTGATGCTGTTCCAACTAAGCTAAAATCTAGCTTGAAGAAGGCATCATGAGTAAACCCGAAAACCTAAGCTTTGCCACCCCTTTCCTTAGCGTAAAACAGGTATCAGAATATCTACAACTGAATGAGAAAAAAGTCTACTCACTCGCCAACGAAGGACACATCCCTGCGACTAAAGTCACAGGCAAGTGGATGTTCCCGCGTGAGCTGATTGATCGCTGGATGCTGGACTCATCCCACAGCGGTTTACTCAATGACAAATTAGTGATTGCAGGTAGCGATGACCCACTCATGTATCGCGTCATTAATAACTTTGCCGCAGATATGGGGTCACGTGCGCTAATCAGCTACTCCCCTACAGGCACTGGTTTAGGTTTAAACCTTTTGCAATCACAACGCATCGATGTATGCGGTATTCACTGGGGAACGCAGGCAGAAAGTAAGTTTCGCCACCCTGCATTGTTGCAACAACACGCGCAACATAAAAAATGGATATTAATTCGCGCCTTCCAACGCGAACAAGGCTTAATTATCAGCCCGCCTGTTTTACAATTTTCCAAAAGCCCAGACGCTTTTTTTGATTCACAATTCCGTTGGGTAAAACGTCAAAATGGTGCAGGTGCGCAACGCTTTCTACAAGAATTATTAAGCCACTACCATAAAATCACCGACCAACTAAATTGCGAGATAGAGGCAAAATCAGAACGCGAAGCCGCCGCCGCAATCGCCATGGACTTAGCCGACATTGCCCCTGGCACACGTTCAATCGCTAATGAATTTGGTTTAGGGTTTATCAGTTTAGGCTGGGAGTCATTTGACTTAGCGCTACCGAGAAATATTTGGTTTAGGCATTTGTTTCAAGAGTTTATAAGTGAGTTGAAATCTTTACCTAGTCAGCAATTGGCGGAAAGCTTAGGAGGCTATGACTTAGGGAGTTGTGGTGAATTGGTTTGGGGAGATGATTAATACCTAAATCCGTAACTTCAACACGGATTCAGGTAATAAAAAGGGATTTTCAATGGTTGCTATTGTTGTAACCATTCAGATACTTCCTAAGCCTAGCCCTAATTACTCTTCAGCATTCCAAGCCTTTACTTTGCGCTCTAATGTTTTCCTAGATACGCCGAGTAATCTTGCGGCTGCTGATTTATTCCCATTTTCCATGTCTAGTACTTTTAGAATGTGATCTTTCTCTATCTTAGCAAGTTGGTAGGTACTGGCATCAATGACTGGTGCTGTACTGGTTGATTGTTGCACCGCATTACCTGTCAGACATTGACCTGGCGTTTTTTTTAAAAGTAAGCATCGCTCGATCACATTTTTAAGCTCACGAATATTACCCGGCCATTCATAAGCACGCAGATGAAATAAGTCATCCTTTGTGATGCTAGGTTCTGGCAAGCCTAAATCAAAAGATAACTTCGTCGCAAAATGTTGCACTAATGCTGGCAGATCATCCATCCGCTCGCGTAATGGTGGCATACGCACATTCACTACATTAAGGCGATAGAATAAATCTTCTCTGAATTCTTTCTTTTCCACTTGTTTAGCTAGATCTTTATTCGTTGCCGCAATAATACGTACATCGATAGGTATTTCTCGATTTGAACCTACGGGACGAATAACGCGCTCTTCTAATACGCGTAATAAATGCACCTGCATCGACATCGGCATTTCACCAATTTCATCCAAAAATAAGGTGCCATTATTAGCGTAGGTAAATAAGCCTTCGCGTGTATTTTGCGCTCCCGTGAAGGCGCCTTTAGTGTGTCCGAAGAATTCACTTTCCATTAATTCTTCGGAAATTGCGCCACAGTTGACGGGTACAAATGTACCTTTGCGACCACTCCAACGATGCAGCGCACGCGCAGCTAATTCTTTTCCCGTTCCCGACTCCCCTTCTATCAAAACCCTCGTTGGCATTGATGCGATGGATTTAATGACATCGCAAACACTTTGCATGATGTCGCTACTGCCAATCATTCCACTGTCATAAAACTGATCAACTTGACGTTTTAACACCACATTTTCACGTTGTACTTGCTGATGTGCAAGACAAGCTTCAATCGATGCCATCATTTGATCCATAGCAAATGGCTTCAAAATAAAGTCACTCGCACCTGCGCGTAATGCGGCAATGGCGGTTTCTAAACTCGCGTGTGCGGTAATGAAAATAACCGATGCCGTACAACCTTGACGGCGCAAGTCCGTCACCCAATCGACCCCTGAGATACCCGATAAACGATTATCTAAAATAATCAAATCAAAGTTACAGCGCTGACGTATCGCTTCTGCTGTTGCAACATCTTCGGCTACTTCAACTAAACCAAATTGCTTTTCTAAACCCTTTTGTAAAAAGCGACGAATATCTAGCTCATCATCAACGATTAAAACTGAATAGCGCTTAAAATTATTACTCGTTATTTTTACTTTTACTGCTTCATCTATCTTATAGGCTGCTGAACTCATACTTCAATAACTTCCATATTGATTTATTTATAGGGACAATTTGACCCGCTTTTAATTTTTCCTATGCTCTTTTTACATCGTATTTGTGACTTTTTAAGAAGGAGAAGATAAAATTTTCATTGTCACACCTTACTTTTAGACCATTTTTCAGAATATGCCTACTATTGGCATTGATTTTGCTATAACTAAAGTTATCAACGTCTACTATTTCCGTACAAAACACGCCTATAGTCTTATTTCTACTCCCAGCTACATGAGGACAGGCTATAAACAATAGTAAACTATCCGCACCCTTCGACAAGCTCAGAGAGCTAGTTCCCTGAGCTTGTCGAAGGGTGCGGATATATAAACTGAGTTTTAATCGTTCTTCTTTAACTAAGTGGAAAATGTAATATATAGACATTCACTTAAATAATTACCCTTCGAC
>QOAQ01000009.1 GCA_003972955.1 Aquificaceae bacterium | reverse complement strand
TCTCCTGCGCTTCACAAGTAAAAATGGGCAGGGCAAAAACTCGCTACGCTCAAACAGCTTGCCCTACTGATCCATTTTTACTTGCAAATGCTCGGCGCGGTTAGAATGGGAACTACTGCTTCGCACTCGCTATCGCATCGTGCTATTTGCACTTAAACGCACAAATAGAAATCAAAAAGTGCGTAACATCAATAATGGATATAAAAATAATAATAAAGTAGACCACACGGCAAATAGGATTATATTAACGGTCTAAAATTTCCGACTTAGGAAATCAAATAAAATCCCACACATCATCAAACGATTCTTCATCTTCATCAGGTAAAACCGCTTCTACGACCCTGAAGCTACAATAAGCGAAAATACCAACACATTCGTCTATATTCGTAATTTGTATCTTTTCTTCTCGTGAGATAAATTGCAGATTCAAAATATCTTCTACTTTAAACATATGCCCTGGCAAAATCAGGTTTGCTTCTTCACGCACGCCTTCAATACTGGGTAAAAACAAGCCTTCTACTGGTAGTGCTTGCCTTAAAGTTCTATTTTCAACAGCATCAATACGTATTGACATGGCTTTAGGTGATATTAACTCTGCCCCAAAACACAGCCCTTTTTTCCCTCTGTAATAATCCATCCAACGTATCACTAGAATATGCCACTGGTCGGTCTCATCAGCGGGGTCTTTGATACCAACTATTTCACCTATACGTGCAGCAGTTGGCTCTTTTTCTTGTTGGCAAAGTCCATAACCACCTGCACTACTGTTTTCAATTTTCCATGTTTGTATTTCTACATCATGCTCTTCTTCTAAACTCTCTACGCCTAAGTCAACCCACGGACTTGCCACCGTTTCACCATAATTAAGTTGCTCATAAATATCGTCTTCTTCTGATGTTTGAGTAATGGTCGGGTCTTCTTGTGTACATTTAACTACCTCCACAACGTCTTTAAGTCGAAACACTAAACCTGTTTTCTCACCACGTTCAAAACGCTTAAACTTACGACTACGTGCGGTTGTTAAAACGTTCACTAAACGTTTGGCGAGACTATGACTGAGCATCGGGAAGTCTTTATGCAAGCCTAATGGTGTATTGGCTGTCTCGATGATAAAATTTTTCAGAATATTGATGACTTTGGAAATATCAAGGATACGGCTTGTTGGAGAACTTAAAATATCACTCACGGGCATTAAGGCTGCGGGTTCATCACTATTTAACAGACAGATATGTGCATACTCCCCTTTGATGGTGTCTGTATTATCCAAAACACTCACTTGGGAAATAACTTGTTTATAAAACTGTTCTAAACGACCGATTTCACCCTGTCTTAAACTATTAGGAATAGACAGTGCGAGTAAGTGGACAAAAAGATAATGCTCCTCAATGGTTAATTTTTCTGCTGTTGCATCACTTTTATCAGGGATGGGCTGAGACTGGATACCGTTTTCACAGGCAAACAAATAGAGTTGGTGTATATCATGCCAAATATTTGCTTTATTTTTATTATAGATACTATAACTATTAATAAGCGTGCCACTCATATACTTGATGGCGCGCCCTATGGAGATTAATAATTTTTTTTGCACCAACGGCCCTTTTGTCAACATATCTAATGTTGCTAATTGATACAGCCCCGACAGCTCTAATTGTAATGCTTGTTTTAAATCAAATACTTTCTGACTTCGTTCCAATAATGGAAATGATCGGCTCGAAAAGTGTCGATCTAAATTATCCAATGCCATATTGACGAAAGGCAGTAAAACATCGCCAATATCAATACGAACCTGTGCAGGCAATGGCTGTTGGTTTAATAAAACCAAGGCTTGATATAAACGCTTAGTGACAACCCCCATATTGGTCATGGGAAGGTCATTTACCCAATCTCTTGCTTGAGAAACGGAGTGTGGTATCGAGGTATTATTCTTTTTATTATCAACAGAGGGCATTAGATTACTCATAGTGACTTGATCCATTACCTGCATTTATCATTACATTCATAAAATGACAAAATAGCGGCTACAGTTAAGTTTGCTGCGACCTTTTAGTAAAACCTGAATGATTCAGGTAAAAGAAAAACAAGGGAAATTACACCTGCTTATTCTCGCTATAATCTTTCATATATTAAATTTCCATTCCCTTCGACTCCGCTCAGGGTACTAGCTCCCTGAGCGGAGTCGAAGGGACGTTATTTAAGTGAATGTCTATAGATTTCTCGTCAAAGGTCTCATTATTTATTTTTATTATAAAAATATCGGACAGCCTAAATATTATCACTTGCGATAATTTTATACGATAGCAGTCTTAGACCGTTTGCCAGAAACTTCCCTTACTAATTTTGGTACAAGATACCCTGATAATTGCGCCCTTAGTCCTTGCATTATCTCAAGTGCTTGCTTCTCACTCACATCAAAATGAGCCGTACCATTTACCTTATCCAACAGATGTAAATAATATGGCAATACTTGGTATTCAAATAAGGTGTGACTTAAATCTGCAAGCGTTTTTACACTGTCGTTAACTCCCTTTAATAAGACTGATTGATTTAACAAAATACTGCCAGCACAAGCTAACAAACGTAATTTTTCACCCACCTTCTTATCAATTTCATTGGCATGATTTGCGTGTATCACAAAGACTTTTTTCAATGTGAGCTGACTAAACCAAGCAAGAAAATCATCATCAATTCGTTCGGGTAAAACCACAGGAAGACGGGAGTGAAAACGAATAGTTTTTACATGCGAGATGTCTGCTAATTGCTGACATAATGAAGCAAGTTTTTTATCCGATAAAACCAGAGGATCACCACCACTCAGGATAACTTCATGCAAGCTTGCGTCCTTTGCAATCACTTCAATCGTTTGTTGCCAGTCATTTTTTGCGGGGTTTAATTCTGTATACGGAAACTCTTGACGAAAACAATAACGACAATGAATCGCACATGCGCCTGTTGTCACAATTAAGGCTCGACCCTGATATTTTTGCAATACACCTGGAGACAACACTGCATTCATATCCCCTACGGGATCAGAAAAATAAAATTTATGCTGATACATTTCTTCTTCCGAGGGTAATATTTGACGAAGCAAGGGATCATCCCAGTTACCTTTTTCAATTTTATCCAGATAACTTTTTGTTGCTAATACCTTAAATTTTTCAGTAACTTGTATGATATTTTTACTATTTTTATCAGGTAGTTCGAGATAATCCAACAATGCTTGTGGCTCACAAATTGCTTGTGCTAATAAATATTGCCATTTTTTTTGCTGATTTAAAGGCTTATCTTTAATTTCAATACCAGTTATCATACGCGCCTGTATTTTATGTCTTATTTGTTTGCGACAAAGTAATCAATTTAAAAAAGGAGCCTTTATCATGGCAAGCTATAGTACCAGCGAGTTTCGCAATGGTCTCAAATTTATGCTCGATGGAGCTCCCTATACTATTCTCGATAATGAGTTAGTAAAACCCGGTAAAGGGCAAGCATTTAACCGCGTTAAGATTCGCAACCTTAAAACAGGTCGTGTGATTGACAAAACGTGGAAGTCAGGTGAAAGCGTTGAAGCCGCAGATGTAATGGAGATCGACATGGAGTATCTCTATGAAGATGGCGAATTTTGGCATTTTATGGAGCCTGAAAGCTACGAGCAACATGCGGCAGATAAAAATGCAGTCGAAGATGTTATTAAATGGCTAAAACCTCAAGAAATTTATCAAGTGACATTATGGAATGGTGCGCCACTTAGTATCACGCCACCCAATTTTGTAGAGCTAAAAATTACGGAATGCGACCCTGGGGTGCAAGGTAATACCGCACAAGGTGCTACCAAGCCTGCGATTGTGGAAACGGGCGCTGCAATTAAAGTGCCTTTATTTGTTGAAGAAGGCGAAGTCGTTAAAATTGATACACGCTCTGGTGAGTATCTATCACGCGCTAAATAATGCTGTCATGGAAGCCCACCGCTAACTTAGAGATGCTTAAAATGCGTGCTCAGATGCTATCTGAAGTACGCACGTTTTTCTCACAGCGCGGAGTACTTGAGGTTGAAACTCCTGCACTTTCACAGGCTGCTAACTCTGATCCTTATATCGAATCATTTTCATTAAGCAATCATCAACGTTTTTTACATACCTCGCCAGAGTACGCGATGAAGCGTCTTTTGGCCGCAGGCAGTGGTGATATTTATCAGATATGTAAAGTCTGGCGCGCTGAAGAAGCGGGCAAAAACCATAATCCTGAATTTACACTTTTGGAATGGTATCGTGTTGGCTTTAGCTATCAGCAATTAATGGAAGAAGTCGAGCTATTGCTCAGATCGCTGCTCTCGTTAAAAAAATCATCTAAATTTTATAGCTATCAGCAACTTTTTATTGAATTCTTGCAAATCAACCCCCATAAAGCAGATCATTCCACATTAATTAATGGTGTTAGAGAAAATGCACCTGATGTAGAAATAGGCAATGAGGCGAATTGGTCAAAGCAGGATTTATTGGATGTGCTACTAACACATTGTTTAGAACCTTTGTTCAATAAAGAGCAACTCACTTTTATTTATGACTACCCTGTCACACAATCAGCCTTAGCGAATGTACGACCAGCGACACCAACAGAAACGGCGGTTGCTGAACGTTTTGAAGTCTATTTAGGTAAACGTGAATTAGGCAATGGCTATCAAGAATTACGTAGTGCAGAGGGGAATGCACAGGTTATTGCAAACGAGTTAAAACAAAGAGCGCAACACCAACAAGTGATACCACCTAAAGATAACTATTTTCTACAGGCAATGGAACACGGTATACCTTTTACCTCGGGGGTTGCGATTGGGATTGATCGCTTATTGATGTGTAAGTTTAATAAAAAACACATACAACAAGTGATTAGTTTTCCTTGGGATACAGCATAGCAAGGTGCATAATGCGTGACCTTGTTGGCAAAAATTAAACAGCAAACATTTTAAGAATTTATCAAAGCGGAGAAACATCGTGAACTTTTTCATTTCAGATGCAATGGCAGAAGGCGGACAGGCAGCACAAGGTGGGGACATGTTCCAATTACTCATGATGATTGGTATTTTCTTTGCCATCATGTATTTCATGATTATTCGCCCACAAACGAAAAAAGCCAAAGAACATCAAGCATTATTAGACAGCTTACGCAAAGGTGACGAGATCGCAACAGCGAGTGGTATTTTAGGTAAAGTCCATAAAATTGATGATAATTTTGTGCAGTTAAAAATTGCAGAAAACACAACCATCACCATCCAACGCCATGCAATTGGATCAGTCATGCCTAAAGGCACTGTAAAAACTTTATAATATAAATAGTTAGAACTCAGAATCAAATAATCCACGAAACTTAACTTGCCTTTTTATCCCAGATTGAATGATCTCAATCGTTGCGTAGAGTGACTATGCGCCTCTTGAGATCATCCAATCTAAGATAAAAATTCTGTATCAAGTTCCGCATATTATTCAATCCTGAGTCCTTGAAGCATATAATAAATATAATACCCAATATTTTACAACACACTCATTACAATAGTGGTAAGTGTGTTGTAAATATGACACAGATTAAAATAAAAATGGGACAACATCAATGAACCGATATCCACTCTGGAAGTACTTGCTCATCATAGCAGTTACCGTGATTGGCATGCTTTATGCACTACCCAACCTTTATCCTTCTGACCCTTCTTTACATATTACTATGGAAGGGAAAAATAAGTTTGATAACAAAGAGTTGGATAAAATAAAAACAGCCTTGACGGAAGCTAAAATCCCCGTCAAAAAATTAGAATCATCAGAGAAAAAATTAACCATACGCTTTAATAATACGGACGATCAGTTTGCTTCTGTTGACCCGATTAAAGCCACACTGGGTAAAAAATATATTACCGCGTTGACCCTTGCGCCAACAACACCAGACTGGCTTAGGTCAATTAATGCACTCCCTATGTACCTTGGTCTTGATTTACGTGGCGGTGTTCACTTCTTAATGGAAGTAGACATGAAAACGGCCATTGATAAATCCTTACAACGTTATAGCTCGGAGCTAGGTAGCTTTTTACGTGAGAAAAAATTGCGCTACCTTGGCGTTATTCGTCAAAACGATACACTTATCATAAAATTCAAAACCGAAGCCTTGCGCGCAAAGGCACTCAAAGCACTGAATCGTGAATACACTACACTGCTTGATTTTAAAGAAATACCAAGCGAAAAAGGCGTGGCTTTACAGGCAAAACTGACCGATATCAATATCAACAACACCAAACGTTTTGCACTACAGCAAAATATCACCACGCTAAGAAATCGTGTTAATGAGCTAGGGGTTAGCGAGCCAATTATCCAACAACAAGGTCTAGAGCGAATCGTTGTGGAGCTTCCTGGTGTACAAGACCCTTCCGAAGCGAAAAAGATATTAGGTGCGACAGCAACATTAGAATTCCGCATGGTCGATGAAGAAAATGACCCTTTCCAAGCAGAAGCGACGGGGCGTGTTCCTGTGGGCGATAAGCTTTTCAAGGAGCGTAATGGCAGACCTATCTTATTAAAAAGAAAAGTTATGCTAACGGGTGATTATATTACAGGTGCGGCGGCTGTGTTCGACCAAGACAATCGCCCCGCGGTAAGCATTACCCTTGATGGTAAAGGGGCTAATATTTTTGCCCGAGAAACAGGTAAAAATGTGCAGAAGTTGATGGGCGTTGTGTTTATCGAACATAAAACCGATGTAACAAAGCTTCCTGATGGCACTATTTCTAAAAAAACCAAAAAGACACAAGAAGTTATCAATGTTGCGCGTATTCAAGAGCAACTGAGTAAACGCTTCCAGATAACGGGGTTAGACTCCCCGCAAGAGTCGCATAATTTAGCCTTATTGCTACGTGCAGGCGCATTGGCTGCTCCTATCTACATTGTAGAAGAACGCACCATTGGCCCCAGCTTAGGTGCTGATAATATTGAAGCAGGTAAAATTTCGGTCATTATTGGCTTTGTTCTCGTACTCATCTTTATGGCAATTTATTACCGCGTCTTTGGATTAGTTGCCAATATTGCGCTCACGCTAAACCTTGTGTTGATTGTTGCTATCCTCTCCATGTTACAAGCAACGCTAACACTACCGGGTATTGCAGGCATCGTGTTAACCGTTGGTATGGCAGTCGATGCGAACGTATTGATTTACGAGCGTATTAAAGAAGAGCTACGCAATGGTTTAACACCGCAACTCGCCATTCAATCAGGTTATGAAAAAGCATTCTCAACCATTGCTGATGCGAATATCACCACACTGATTGCTGCAATTGTGCTTTATCAAATGGGGACAGGACCAATCAAAGGTTTTGCCATTACTTTAGCCATCGGTATTGTATCGTCCATGTTCACCGCCATTATGGGAACACGGTCTATTATCAATTTAATTTACGGTAATCGCCGTATTAAGAAGCTGCATATATAGGAGCAGACGAATGAGTACTCAAAAGAAACAAAAACAAAAGACAGCAGAAAGAAATATTAATTTTATGGGCGCACGTCGTCTTGCGATAATAATATCTAGCCTGTTAATTCTTATCTCTATTGCTTCATTAGCACTTCGTGGGCTGAATTTAGGGGTCGATTTTACAGGTGGTACGGTTATTGAAGTTGGCTATCCTAGCAGTGCAAATGTTGATGATATACGCACAACACTAGAAAAATCAGGCTTTGATGCCTCGGTACAATCTTTTGGTACTGATAAAGATGTGCTAATTCGTCTTGCGCCTGATGCTGAAGGTGGCAATAAAAACAATATCAGCGAAAAAGTCTTACAAACCTTACAAAAACATACACCTGGCGTAGAAATGCGCCGCGTTGAGTTTGTAGGTCCTCAGATTGGTGATGAGTTAAGAGACCAAGGTGGCATAGCCATGCTGTTAGCGTTGGCGGGGATTCTTATCTACGTCACCTTGCGCTTTGAATTTCGCTTTTCTGTTGGCTCGGTTATCGCATTGCTTCACGATGTTGTCATTACTTTAGGCTTCTTTTCTATTACTCAAGTCGAATTCGATTTGACTATTCTAGCCGCCATTCTCGCCATTATCGGTTACTCACTGAATGATACCATTGTGGTGTTTGATCGTATTCGAGAAAATTTCCTACGAATACGTAAAGCAAGTACAGAAAGCTCTATAAATTCATCCATTAATCAAACACTGTCTAGAACTATCGTGACATCATTAACCACCTTATTAGTACTAGTCGCCCTATTCTTCTTTGGTGGAGAAGTTATTCATGGCTTTGCATTAGCTATGATTCTCGGTGTTGTAATAGGAACTTACTCTTCTATCTATGTTGCTAGCAGCTCAATATTAATGATGGGCATTACGCGCGAAGCACTCTTGCCACCTGAGCCTGATGAAACAGAAGAGTTTGAAAGGGACGGCGGGGTAGTCTAAAAAACTTACCCAGAATATGAATCATAGCGAGGGATAGCTGATTTAAGCTATATTTTCCATCAAAGTACGTAACATCAGTTACTATAAACTGATTAAGAAAAAGCAAAGAGCCGAGTCAATATGATTCGGCTCTTTGTATTTCTGAGATAAAAATAAAAATAAAAATAAAAATAATTGTAGTTAAAATAAGACGTTTGCTATAAAAAAATAATTATTTTTTTGTGGTTTTTACAACAAGTTTCAAACTAGCTAGAAATTGTACTATACTGTGGAGAATAGCCTTTTTTTAAACCATAAATTTAGCTAATTATTATATACTCAAGGACAGAGAGCATAGAAATGACAACCCAATTACCCAAAAATAGTAACCCTATTATTAATACCTCCTACCTTCTATTACCTATTGCTACCTTAAGCTGTAGCCTCTTTATGGGCACTGCAATGGCAGCAGGTGGTTCTAGCAACGTAACATCAATACAGTCTATTAGCACAAATACCACAGTAACACCCAGTGCAGCACCTACAATTCAAACCATTACTCCTAAGGCAACAACACAATGCCCACTAAACAGTGGTGGGCCCTCTTTGTTAGGTACAACATGGGTTGTAGAAACGTTATATGGACATAGAGTCCCTCAGCCTCTGAAAATGGATATGCGTGTCAGCACACACGCTTTAAGTGGTAAAGCAGGCTGTAACAAATATTCCGCTACTTTTAATCGTGTCGGGTATACAGGCTTCAAAGTCAGACAAATAGTACAAACTAAGAATAAATGTAAAGTGCTTATTCCTTATAAAACCGCAAAATCTATTGACGTAGGTCGCATTGAAGGAAGCTATCTTAGAATACTAAGACGTATGGGAAGTGTCCGTCAAATGGAGAATGGAAAATTAAACTTCTTTGATCGTAATGGAAAAGTGGGCTTAATACTTAGAAAAATTGGTGATGAAAACAAGCAAGCCCAAGCTGTAGCGGCTTCTACACCAAAAAAAGTGGTTGCTCCAAAAACAGTTAAGCAACAGACAGTTATAAAAAAAGCAGTTCCAGCTCCTGTTCAACAGAAAAAAACCACACCTCAAAAGGAAGAAGAACAGCAACCCCTTGTTAGAAAAATAAATGCTAGTGATAATGACCTTATTAGTAATTTTTTCAAGAAAATTGGCTTCTAGTACTCCAACAATATTGTATTGATGGATACAGCGAGTCAGAAAGCGGTTAGCCACTAGGCGCACTTTGCAGGGAATGGTCACTCCCTTCACAAAAAGTGCAACAACGTGGATGACCGCTTTCTGGCTCGCCCGAAGGGAGCAACCC
>QOAQ01000058.1 GCA_003972955.1 Aquificaceae bacterium | reverse complement strand
CTAATTTTTCGGTATTGATGACTGCGCTCATGGCATCCAGTGGGATTGCGCCCCCTGTATAACCTGTGCCACCGCCACGGGGAATGACGGTTAAACCTAAAGAAATACAGGTTTTTACTAAGGCTGCAATTTCCGCCTCACTATCAGGCGTGAGTACGACAAAAGGTAGCTCTACACGCCAGTCGGTTGCATCGGTAACGTGAGAAACACGCGCTAAACCATCAAATAAAATATTATCTTTAGGGGTAATGGCGCGAAATTTACGTTTGGCTTTTTTGCGTAGGTCGTAATAATCGCCAAACCACTTGCCAAATTTAGCAATGGATTGTGCGCCAATATCGACCAATTCAATGGTTTTTTTATTGCCATCGGCACGCGCTCTAATACGCTCAAGACGCTCTTGCATGGTCGAAATTAAAGAGTCGCGGCGTTTTTTATTGTTGAGTAAATCATCTTGAATATAGGGGTTACGCATCACCATCCACATATCGCCGAGTAATTCTAAGAGCATGTGTGATGATAAACCCGTGGCTCTTTTTTCGCGGAGCTCTTCTAAAATCTGCCACGCTCTATTGCCTAATACGCGGATAACAATTTCACGATCAGAAAAAGATGTGTAGTTATAAGGAATTTCACGATAAGGCTGCGATTTGGAACTGCTCATGCGGCATACCAAGGTAATGTAAATAATGTAAAGGAAGGTTTAAACAGAATAGTAAATTAGAATTTCATTATATTGCAATAATAATTATCAAGTGGAGAGGTACTAATACTCCATCACAACAATTCTGAACGATTACTGTTAATGTATGGTGGATGTCGCTTCCATTGGTTGAAGTTCTTCGTTTATAAGTAATACCCCAATACGCACATATTGAGATATATCGGCATAGGATGCTTCGGACTCTTCAATATCGTCAATATCAAACTCTTCTTCTGCGCCAATGCGGGAAAAGTCAGTGAGTAAATCACGCGTGTCTTCTGGCAACCTGCCAAAATCTTTTACACCACTCATGGCAATACCAAAAATAAAACCACGACACCATTCTTGCAGGGCGGCGATTCTTTTCGCTAACGGCTCGTCATCATCGGGTAAACAGAGTTCAAAACGTAAACCACTATCTTGTAGTTGTGTCTTAATTTCTTCAAACCAATCACCGAGCGACTTGATAACATCTGCGGGCGGAAGTGTTGATTCTTCTATCTCCCCCATTACCTGCTTTATCCATGTTAGTTTATCGGCTGCGGTATTGGCAGCTAACATGCCTGTTGCGATGGCATGACTCTCCGCCACGTCATTGATAGCATTCGCTTCTATCAACCTATTTTGTATTTCTGTAAACTCCATAAGTTACCTTTTTAACTCGTCTGCGTATTTTTTTTAAAGATCGACTATACTATCATTATGCGCTGTAAATCCGTTAATTTTGCATCGCTATCAATCAGATTTATTGACCCATCCCCCTGCTCAACGCTATTATGTACTTATGGAAAATTACACGACCGATGCACGACTAAAAGAGCAGGTTGCTCAGCTAGAGGAAACCCTCACCTTATTGCTATCTACCACAGAAAAGCTATTTGATGAAAATATCTCTCTCAAAGAAAAAGAGAAACAGTTACTCCTTGAACGTGCTAATTTACTGAGTAAAAATGATAAAATTCGTACACAGGTCGAAGCTATGATTAGTCGTTTAAAAGCAATGGATAAGGTGTAGGTAGCGCATTATGAGCGACAAGAAAAGCAAAAAAGTGATACCTGTTTCTGTAAGAATTCTTGATAAAGAATACATGGTTTCCTGCCCCTCTGGAGAGCAAAACTCGCTGTTATCTTCTGCACGACAAATTGATGAAAAAATGCGTGATATTCGCAAATCAGGCAAGGTCATTGGCTCGGAGCGTATTGCTGTTGTCACTGCCTTAAATTTAGCGCATGAGTTAAACACTGCGAGCGGTCAAATGAAGGTTATCGACAAAGAGATCGTTAGCCGTATGGATGAACTACAGCAAAAAATAGACGCGACGCTTGATCGTATTAAAGAGCAGGAAGAAGAGTAAGGATACTCCTTCATGATGAAAAATATTCTAATCGTCTGCATAGGCAATATCTGTCGAAGCCCTATGGGTGAGGGGTTACTACAAGCGAAATTACCCGAACTAAACGTTTCATCCGCAGGCATTTTTGCTATGGTAGATTATCCTGCCGACCCTTATTCTGTTGCTATCATGGCAGAAAGAGATATTGATATTAGCGCTCATCGTGCAAGACAGATTGACAAAGAGATTGTATCAAATTCTGATCTTATTCTTACCATGGAAAAATGTCATAATAAAAAAATTCAATCGATGTTTTTTGGTACAACGGGAAAAGTTCATCTTATCGGAAAGTGGCTTAATGACCGAGAAATTGCTGATCCTGTCGGCAAAGATGAACGCACTTTTCGTGTTGCGATGGCAAATATAGAACGAGGCTTAGACCTCTGGGTCAATCAAATCAGAAAATTACCCTGACAGATAACTACTAACATCAATCACTCGCTGTAACCGTTGTGTTTCATCTTTCGCTAACATTTTATCAAGCAGTGACTGGTAAGCCGCATATTCAGGAGGAAAGCTTGGAATCGGTGCTAACACATGCTGCATCATCAATTCCATTTCGGTTGAACCATGATAGGGCTTTTCTCCCATAAGCAACTCATAAAAGATAACCCCTAAACTGTAAATATCGGAAGTGACTCCTGATGGTTCGTCTAAGGCGCGCTCAGGGCTAATATAGTAAGGTGTACAATATATTTCGTCTTCCGCAATAAAGCCTGACTCGATAAGTAAATTAGTTGCTGCACCATAGTCATTCAATGCCAAAGAGCCATCTTTGCGTAACATAATATTTGCTGTCTTTAAATCTCGATGTATCAAACCTGCTTCATGTACCGCATGCAAGGCATAGACAATTTCAAAAAACCACGTTAGAGCATGTGGTAATGGCAAGCGTTCATGTGCATTGAGACTGTCGCGCAAAGAACCTTGCGTCATTAGCTCCATGATTTGATAGATCGAACCATTGCTAATACCGCAGTCGTATATTTTCACTAAACGAGGCGTTTCTATTTGACTAAACTGATCCAAGTCTAATAAAAATTGTTCTCTCAAGGCATCACTTAAATGCGTTAGTTTGTATTTATAGCGCTTTATTGCGGCAAGCCTGCCTGTATTATCAACCGCTTTGTAAACCGCCGAGTTTTCACCATTGTGCAACAACTCTAATAATGTCCAGTCGTGCACCTGAAAAGGAAAGTCTAATAGATGGTTTTTCAACTCAATTAAAACATCTACTTTTGCTGATAAACTATTCCATGAACCATTAAATTGAAAATAGCCAACTCCTTCCTGTAAGGATACCTCCTCCAGCTCCTTTTTATCACTCAATAGCAAAACGGTTGGAGTCGATACCCCCCATTTAATACGACGCAGATGCTCCACGCCCATTTCTAAAGACTCAAAACAGTCAATTAAAATAATATCGTAAGTAGACCAGTCTACTTTGCTATTATCATTAAGATTAGAGAAAATACGATCAAATTTATCAATAGCGTAATAGCGATTCAACAATGCTTCCACACTCTGATCGATCTTATTTTCTTGTTCAATTAGTGCAACAGAATAACCCACAGCTTTCCTTAATTTTTCTTTTATAATCAAGATATAGTGTAGAACATAGTCAATTATTTTTCTGAACCCTTTGTCTATTAAGAAACCTCTTTTATAACTAGTACTCCAGCAATATTGTATTCGCATTGACTTTCAGCGCCTGCTACTGGATAATCGCGCGCTTGCGGGCATTTGCCCCTCCTTGCTCTGTGCCATAAAAGCATTGGGCTGCCTTAATCCAGAAGGAGATTTAAATTGAGACATTACGAAATTGTTGTTTTGATCCATCCTGACCAAAGCGAACAAGTTCCTGCAATGATCGACCGCTACAAAAAAGTAGTCGAAGACAGCAAAGGAACAATGCATAGATTAGAAGATTGGGGACGTCGTCCTCTTGCCTATCCTATCGATAAGCTACATAAAGCGCATTACGTGCTAATGAATATTGAGTGTTCAGGCGATGCATTAAAAGAGCTAGAAGATCTATTCCGCTTTAATGATGCCGTATTGCGTAACCTGACGATTCGTTCTAACGAAGCTGTTACTGAAGCGTCTCTCTTAAGTAAAGAGAAACTAGAAGCACGTCCTACGCATAACCGTAACAGACGTTAATAACAGATAAATTTAGGAGACAACTATGTCACGCAATTTTCGTCGTCAAAAGTTTTGTCGCTTCACCGCAGAAGGCGTCAAACAAATAGACTATAAAGACCTTGATACACTAAAAGCCTATGTTACCGAAACAGGCAAAATTGTACCAAGCCGTGTTACAGGAACTAAGGCAAAGTACCAGCGCCAATTAGCTACCGCTATCAAACGCGCTCGTTTCTTAGCACTACTTCCGTACACTGATCAACACAAGTAAGCTAGAAGACCTTTATTATGGCCAGCTTTATTATGGCAGGTCGCAAGCAGGCAGCATTTTTTATTGTGCTGACTACTTTGCTATCACTCATACTCCCTCCTGTAGGGGTATTTAGTGGTGCTGCCATTGCGTTAATTACGCTTAAAATTAGTTGGCAACAAGGGCTTATATACAGTCTTTTGGGTAGCATTGTACTGGCAACAGTTAGCTATCTACTCAAGCAAGAGATCTCTTTTGAATTTTTTGCTGGTTTAATAGGATGGTTACCGATTGTTTTTTTCGCCACCATCTTAGCGCAAACACGTTCATGGCAAAGTACGCTACAAGCTATTTTAGTGGTAACGATACTCGGGGTTTTATTATTCCACGCCTTTCAACCTGATACCGCCTTATTTTGGCAAAGCTATTTAGAACAGCTCAAACCTGCTCTAAAAGAAACGTATCAATTAGAAAGTAGCGATGTCAATAAACTCATCCAAAGTATTACTCAATGGATGACCGCTGCTTTCGCTGCTGCTGTCGCCATGAGTACCGCACTAGCATTATTACTAGCACGCCATTGGCAAGCGATGCTCTATAACCCAGGTGGGTTTGCGGAAGAATTTCGTCAGCTACGCGTCGGCAGAGTACCCGCTATTATTATGGTCACTTGTATTGTTATTGCCATATTAAGCGATAACAAAATGGCGATAGAAATACTGGTTATTGCAGTCGGTATTTTTATGTTACAAGGTGTTGCCATAGCGCACGGCATCGTAAACCAGCGAGAAATGAAACCATATTGGCTAGTAGGACTTTATGTTCTACTGCTGATATTACTGGCTCAAATGATTGTATTACTAGCTGCTTTTGGCATTATCGACAATTTTGTAGATTTTCGTCGAAAAACAGCCTCAAGATCAGATTGAATTTTAAGAGATGACAGTCCTCAAATACTGAAATCTTGATTTAAAAAGGTGAAAACCATGCAAGTTATTTTAATGGAAAGAATCGAAAACCTTGGCGCATTAGGCGATATCGTTAGTGTTCGCTCAGGTTATGCTCGTAACTATCTTGTTCCACAAAGAAAGGCAAAAATCGCAACCAAGATAAACCTTGAAGCGTTTGAAGAAATTCGTGCTGAATTAGAAGCAGCAGAAGCAAAAGTAATTGCAGCAGCTAAAGAGCGTTGCACTGCGATTGAAGCACTGACACTCGAAATTACCGCAAATTCTGGACCAGAAGGTAAATTATTTGGCTCAGTTACAAACCACGAAGTTGCAGACGCAATTGTTGCAGCAGGTATTGAGGTTGAGCGTAAAGAGATTCGTATGCCTGAAGGCCCTATCCGTATGATTGGTCACTACGAAGTAGGTGTTCACCTACATTCAGACATTGATGCCGTTATTAAGGTGACTGTGATGAATGAAGACGGTGAAACAGAGCCTAAAATTATTGCGCCAAAAGAAAGCATTGGCACAGGCGATAGTGACGAAGATGATGCGGATGCGATTACACGTCCTGACTCATCAGCAGACGACGCATCTGAAGCAGAAAGCACAGAAGAAGCGTAATCTAAGCAACACTTAATCGTTCATCAAAAAAGCCATCTTTATTCACGTAAAGATGGCTTTTTTTATGCGAAAAAATAGTAACTGCTCAGCCCTGCTTCCGATAGAATAGATAAAATGAATGAAGATTATATCGATGACCTCAAAGTACCACCCCACTCTATAGAGGCCGAGCAATCGGTTCTTGGCGGCTTAATGCTAGACCGTGACGCATGGGAGAAAATTGCTGATAAAGTCAGTGAAGAAGATTTCTATCGCTACGATCATCGCCTTATTTTTCGCTCTATTGCCGAACTCGCTGAAGCGAATACCCCGCTCGACGTCGTAACACTCTCTGAATGGTTAAAACAACGAGATAATCTTGATGATGCGGGCGGTCTAGCCTACTTAGGCACATTAGCAAAAGACACACCAAGTGCTGCCAATATTCGTGCTTATGCCGATATTGTGCGTGAAAAATCCATATTACGACAACTTATCTCTGTTGGTACAGGCATTGCCGATTCTGCTTTTAATTCTGCTGACCGCCCTAGCAAAGAGCTACTGGATGAAGCAGAACAACAAGTTTTCAAAATTGCCGAACAAGGTAATCGACAGCAAGCATTTAAACCCATCAAAGAACTATTAAATGCCGCTTTAACCAAAATAGATGAACTCAGCAAATCTGATGCTACCATCACAGGGGAAGCAACGGGCTATAGCGAACTAGATGAAATGACCTCTGGCTTTCAAGCAGGTGACCTTGTTATCGTTGCAGGACGACCAGCTATGGGAAAAACCACCTTCTCCATGAATATTGCTGAATATGTTGCCTTAAATAAGGGAACGGTTGCTATCTTCAGCATGGAGATGCCTGCGGAACAACTTATTTTAAGAATGTTCGCCTCCAATGGGCGCGTACCGTTATCCGATATTCGTACGGGTAAAATTCGTGAAGAAGACTGGCCGCGTGTTGGTATGTCGGTAAAAGCTTTTTCACAAACCAAGCTCTTTATTGATGACTCTGCCGCACTATCCCCGACTGATATTCGGGCAAAAACACGCCGTCTTGCCCGCGAACATGGTGGCGTGAGCTTAATCGTTATCGACTATATTCAATTAATGCAAGGCAGTGGCACAGCAGATAATCGCGCCAGTGAAGTTTCGGAGATTTCACGTTCATTAAAAGCACTGGCTAAAGAGCTAGAATGCCCTGTTATTGCCTTATCTCAGCTCAATCGTAGCTTAGAACAACGCCCTAATAAACGCCCTGTGATGTCTGACTTACGTGAATCAGGCGCAATCGAGCAGGATGCAGATATTATTATCTTCATCTATCGTGATGAAGTTTATAACGAAGATTCTCCTGACAAAGGCATGGCGGAAGTTATTATCGGCAAACAGAGAAATGGTCCAATAGGCACGGTGAGACTCACCTTTACGGGCAAATTTACACGCTTCGATAATTATGCGCCTGATGTCTATGCGCCTGATTTTAACAGCATGTGATTTTTTGACATGAAACGTTCTGCACGAGTTACTCTTCATCCCAAGGCTTTACAGCATAACTTACAGCAAGCCAGACTTGCCGCCCCCCACTCAAAAGTTCTTGCCGTTATTAAAGCAAATGCTTACGGACATGGTGTATTAGAGGTCGCACAAGCATTACAGACCGCAGATGGTTATGCCGTTTCATGCATTCCCGAAGCCGTTGCTCTAAGAGAATCTGGCACACAACACCCTATTCTTATTTTACAAGGGCATCAAAACCTAGATGATTTACGCATTGCCAGCGAACTGCAATTTCGCGTGGTTATTCATAGCACATCACAACTCACTTTTTTAGATCAACTAGGCGACAGTAAAGTACAAGTCGCATTAAAACTTGATACAGGTATGCATCGCTTGGGAATCGCCCCTCAAGATGCAGCAGCTATTTTCAATCGCTTAAAAAATCATAAAAATATTGATACTGATATTTGGCTGATGACACATTTATCTTGCGCAGATGATTTGACCAATAGCAACACTAACACCCAGTTAGATATATTTAATCACAACACCAACGCATTGCCAGCCTCTAGAAGTATTGCTAATTCGGCAGGAATATTAGGCTGGTCGGCTTCACACGCGGATTGGATACGCCCTGGTATTATGCTTTATGGTTCTTCTCCTTTTACACACGAAGATAACGGTAGAGAGTACTACAATTTACAAGCAGCGATGACACTAAGCGCTCCTTTAATCGCTATTCATCACTTCAACAAAGGCGAAGCGATTGGTTATGGCGCAAGTTTTCACTGTCCGCATGATATGCAAGTCGGTATTGTTGCTTGTGGTTATGCCGACGGCTACCCTCGACATGCCGCAACAGGCACCCCCGTTAGCATTAATAATATCGAAACACATACAGTAGGTCGTGTATCAATGGACATGATCGCTATTAATATGCATACTATTTCCGCAAAAGTGGGCGACCTAGTAGAACTATGGGGAACAAAAATTAGTGTTGACCGTGTAGCACATAATGCAGAAACGATTAGCTATGAGCTACTCTGCAATGCGGGCAATAACTGCACATGGCAATAATATCCAGACAACTATTAAAATTATAAAATTACATTTTATCTCTGGAACTAATACTCAACGCTTAAGTCTACTTTTAAATGCTTTATTGCTTCATTTAAAAAAACTCAATAAACACCAATAAAGCACTCTATAAATACTAATAAAAAGAGCATTTACAGGACTCATATTATGAAAACATTATTTTCAAAATCACTCATCGTTGCGACACTTTCATCAACACTTGTTTTAGCTGGTTGTGGCGGGGGCTCATCAATGAGTAATGAACAACTTAATACTATCGTCGGATCAGTGGTTGGTGGTGCTATTGGACACCAGTTTGGTAAAGGTGACGGACGCACGGTTATGACCATTGTTGGCACTGTTCTTGGTGGATATATTGCAGGACAGATGGGGCGTAATATGAACGCCTACGATCAGAGAAAAGTTTCAGGTGCTTTAGATAATGCACCAAATTACCAGAAAGTAAGCTGGGATAATAATGACACAAACTCTGAATATAGCTTTACACCCATCAACACCTATGAAGGCAATGTTAATGGTCAGCGCAGTCAATGTAGAGATTATGTATTAGACGTTAGAGATAAGCGCACAGGTCAACCTATGCAGGTACAAGGTCGCTCTTGTCGTAACGCACAGGGTCAGTGGGTTGCTGTTAATTAAGATTTTTTGATGGATATATCGGGACAAGGCATGCCTTGTCCCTACGTTAATGTTAATACATACATCCAACTAATAACCTGCCGTATTTTTCTCCACCCATCGCTCACTCCCATCTAGTAAGCGTTCTTTTTTCCAAAAAGGGACTTTGCTTTTTAACTCTTCCATTAAAAAACGACATGCCTCAAACGCATCTTTTCTATGTGACGACCACACGGCAACTAGAACAATCGGGTCTGCTGGATAAATATAACCGATACGGTGAATAATTAAGGTATTTAACAAAGACCATTCTTTATTCGCACACTCAACTAGTCGCTCTAATTGAGTGACAGTCATAACAGGATGATGTTCTAAAAACAATCGATCAACATCATCACCTTCATTAAAATCACGCATTGTCCCTATAAATGTTGCTGTTGCTCCATAATCACTTTTTCCTCCCATACTTTTTTGTTCATATTCTGCTAATAATTTCCATGGGCTAAAAATATCATTTTGAATAATAATTTCACGCAAAGCTCTCTCCCTTTAATAGCAATACCACAATAAAAAAGACTGTATAGTCTTTCATATATTAAATTTCCATACCCTTCGACTCCGCTCTGGGTGCGCCCCCCCTGAGGGTTGTCGAAGGGTAATTATTTAAGTGAATGTCTATAGAAGTAGCCTTTAATAAAACTAAGCTATATACGCATTGGTT
>QOAQ01000061.1 GCA_003972955.1 Aquificaceae bacterium | reverse complement strand
TTAAAGAAGTGCATCAGGCAATCGCTAAACGCCCTGCGGCTATTTTGATCTCCGCGTATTTAACCCAGTATGAGATGTGTGTTGAAATAGGCAAAGTAGCGAAAGCAGCAGGTATTCCCGTACTATTAGGTGGGCCTTTTTTCAATATTCCAAATGTCACTAAAGAGTGGTTAGAGATAGAAGGCATCACGGCGATTGTTGGTGGCGAGGTTGATTTTACCATTGCAGATATTGTGGATACGCTTTTAGCAAAGGGGGATTTAAGTCAGCATAAAGGTGTGTTTTTACCCAATGGAAAAAATGGGGGTATCGTACCGCCTTTGAAAGAGCTGAGTATGTTAGCAGTGCCTGATTTTAGTGATTTTCCTTGGGATAAATACCCACACCCTATTATCCCCACCATGACAGGGCGTGGTTGTAGTTGGGGAGCCTGTACTTTTTGTGGTGATGTTATCTCTGCCAATGGACGCACCTTTCGCTCGCGTGGTATCGCCTCGGTACTCAATGAGTTAAAGACACAGTCAGAAACGCATAATAGTAAAGATTTTATTTTTCTCGATATTAAATTAAATTCTGATTTAGAGGTGTGGAATGGCTTAATCGACCATTTTCAAGAATTTGTGCCAGACGGTCGTTGGATAGGTACAGTGCATGTCAATCATAAGGGTGACAATGGCTTATCAGCCGAGCGTTTGAAGGCAGCTAAAAAAGCAGGTTTAACCCGTGTTTCCTTTGGACTAGAATCTGCCAGTCAAAAATTATTGGATGAAATGAAAAAAGGCACAAAAATTGAGGAATGCTCTGCGTTTATCCTTGCTGCACATGAGGCAGGTATTAGTGTGCGTACCTCGATGATGCAGGGATTTCCTGGTGAAACAGTTGAGGATTTACGACAAACCAATCGCTTCTTAAAAAAACATTTTCATGCACTAGATCGAGTGCGCTTGTCATTATTTAAACCCCTGCCTGATACACCCTTTGACCGCATGTATCAGAAAAATCCTGCTAAATACGTCAGTCTAAAACAATTTAAATGGGATTATAAATTAGCGCGGGGCTTGTACCGTTATCATCCAAATCGTGAAAAAGCCTACCGCAAAGCCAAACGAGAGCTATTAAAAATAGTCTATGCAATTAATAAAAAGCCATTAAGCGATGATGCTCAACAGTTTAATGGCATGATGTAAGGCTCTAAGGAACGGGCACGAAATAACTTCCCGATCTCTAACTTGCTTTTTTGCCCCAGCTTGAATGATCTCATTCGTTGCGTAGAGTAACTATGCGCCTCATGAATTCATCCAATCTGAAACAAAAATTCTGCGTTAGAGCTTAGGGAAGTTAATTTGTGCCCGTTCCTAACCATCACGGAAAACTAAATGAAAACAATAAACATTGCCACATCACAACTATCGCCATCTAAAATTATATGTATTGGACGCAATTATGTTGAGCATATTCAGGAGTTAGATAATGACATACCCAGCGAGCCTGTTATTTTTCTGAAACCTAATTCAGCTATTTCAGAACAGCTTATTGCAGGAAAAGAAGAAACGCATCATTACGAAGGTGAAATTTGTTTTCTTATAAAAAATAATCAGCTGTATGGGGTCGGGCTTGGTTTGGATATAACCAAACGCCAATTACAATCACGTCTTAAAGAAAAAGGTTTGCCGTGGGAGCGTGCCAAAGCCTTTGATGGTTCGGCGGTATTCAGTGATTTTATCTGTTTAGATGTTGCGGTGGAAAGCTTGCGTATGATGCTCTATCGTAATGATGCACTCAAACAACATGCCAATTACACCTTGATGATGAATAAACCCAATGATTTATTGCAAGAAATACAGCAATTTATGTCAACGGAAGATGGCGATATTATAATGACAGGCACACCCAAAGGCGTTGGTGAATATCATCAGGGGGATACATTTACAATGCATTTGTACTCGGCAGACAATTTACTCTTGAGTCAAACGTGGCAGGCAGTTTAGGTGCAGTTTTCTAAGATTCTGTCTTTTTCTTAGCGTCAGGCACAGGGTCATACCCCCCTTCTGCCCAAGGATGACATCGTAAAATACGTTTGACTCCCATATAAGTCCCTTTGATCGCGCCATATTGTGCAATAGCTTGATGAGTGTAGTGGGAACAGCTCGGTGCATAGCGACAATTACTACCCAAAACAGGGCTCAGAAATAACTGATAGCCACGGATAATGATCATCAATAGCTTTTTCATTTGCCGTATAGTTCTGTGGGATCAATTAATGGCTCGGCATCAATCACAACATCATCGCCTTTAATGACTTGATAGAAGCAGTTGCGCCGTCCTGTGTGACAGGCAGGCCCTGTTTGATCGACTTTGATAAGTAGCGTATCAGCATCACAATCAATGCGTAGTTCTTTAAGCATTTGCACCTGCCCAGAACTTTCGCCTTTGCGCCAATAAGCTTGACGTGAGCGCGACCAATAACAGACACGCCCCGTTTTAAGGGTTTCTTCGATAGAGGCTTGGTTCATCCATGCCATCATCAAAACTTCGCCTGTATCGTGCTGTTGTGCAATCGCAGGAATTAAGCCATCTTGATTATATTTTAATGCGGCAATGGCATCAGATGATTTGACCTGGCTCTTTACGCACATAATCTGCTTCCTCGCATTTTTTTAGATAGTTTGCCCAGTTTTCTTCGTAGTTATCACCGAGTCCGCGCAATAAACCCCAGTCGAATAGTCCGCTATCATGGTTATCATCAAAGACAAGCTTTACCGCGTAATGCCCGATGGGTTCAATGGCGGTAATATTGACGTTTTCTTTGCCGAGCTGTAGCTTTTCTTGCCCCGGACCATGTCCTTGAACCTCTGCTGAAGGAGATGAAACACGTAAATACTCGCAGGGGAGATTGTGTATTACACCATCAGGCCATGTAAGCTCTAAAATGCGTGATTTTTGATGTAAAGCGATGTTTGTTGGGGTCATTACCGATTCCTTCGTGTTGGCTTTTGCTTATTCTAACCACATTTAATGATAAAAAACGAATAGTCTTATAGAACTGATGTTACCTATTTTAGATTTCTATTTGTGCGTTTAAGCATAAATAGCACGATTTAGCTGGTGAGCCTTGTAGCTAGAAAACTAGAAAAAGTGCATAACCTCAGTTATAGAATATAACGGCTCAAATCTTCATCTTGTACTAACTCACCAAGAGAAGCATCAACCGCTGCGGCATCAATGGTTAAAGATGCATCGCAATCAGGGGCTTGAAATAGAATATCCTCTAAGAGACGCTCCATAACAGTATGCAAACGACGCGCTCCGATGTTTTCAGTACGTTCATTCACTAAAAAGGCTGTTTCAGCCAGACGCTTAATCCCATCTTCCGTAAATTTAAGATCAACCCCTTCTGTTTTTAATAAGCCAATATACTGCTCAGTGAGTGAAGCATTTGGCTCGGTCAAAATACGCTCAAAGTCATGTGCTGACAGTGCGGTCATCTCCACACGAATGGGCAAACGACCCTGTAACTCAGGAATTAAGTCCGAAGGTTTTGCCAAATGAAACGCACCAGAGGCGATAAATAAAATATGATCTGTATTGACGATGCCGTGCTTAGTAGTAACAGAGCTACCTTCAATTAAAGGGAGTAAATCGCGCTGTACGCCTTCGCGAGACACATCTGCACCACCAGCTTCACCTTTACGTACTACTTTGTCGATTTCATCTAAAAAGACAATACCATTTTGCTCTACATTTTGTATCGCACGGGCTTTTAGGTCTTCTTCATTGACCATTTTATGCGCTTCTTCTTCGGCAAGCTCTTTTAAAGCATCTTTAATTTTTAGCTTACGCTTTTTGGTTTTGCCGCCATTTAGATTCTGGAACATACCTTGTAATTGGCTCGCCATATCTTCCATGCCCGGCGGTGTCATTATCTCAACACCTATTGGCGCGGCAGAAACTTCAATTTCTATCTCTTTATCATCCAACAGACCTTCGCGTAATTTTTTACGGAATTTTTGACGGGTTGTGCTATCAGCCGATGAAACCTCATTCGTTGCCGTGTCTAACCACGCATTTTCTGTTTGCTCTGACTTTGGACGCGGCAGCAAAATATCTAACACACGATCTTCTGCGGCATCTTGTGCGCGATGCTTAACTTTCTGAACCTCTTCATCGCGCGTGAGTTTAATCGCAATATCTGCTAAATCGCGGATAATCGAGTCAACCTCTTTACCCACATAACCCACTTCCGTAAATTTAGTAGCTTCTACTTTAAGAAATGGGGCATTCGCCAACCTTGCCAAGCGTCGCGCAATTTCTGTTTTACCAACCCCAGTTGGACCAATCATAAGAATATTTTTAGGGGTGACTTCACGGCTTAGCTCTGCGTCTAATTGCTGACGACGCCAGCGATTACGCAAGGCAATGGCAACGGCACGTTTAGCATTCGCTTGACCGACCACGTGTTTATCTAACTCTTGGACTATTTCTCTCGGTGTCATAGACATGGGGCTGTTCTCTTATAATTCTTCGATAGTGCGATTGTGGTTAGTGTAAATACAAATATCACCCGCAATGGCGAGACTTTTTTCGACAATCTCACGCGCAGTCAGCTCCGTATTATCAAGCAAAGCACGTGCCGCAGACTGAGCAAAAGGTCCACCCGAACCAATCGCAATAAGATTATCTTCAGGATCAATCACATCACCATTACCCGTAATAATCAATGAGGTTTGTTTATCAGCAACCGCTAATAACGCCTCTAATTGACGCATACCTCGATCGGTACGCCAATCTTTCGCCAACTCAATCGCAGCACGAGTCAGGTTACCGTTATACTCATTAAGCTTACCTTCGAACTTCTCAAACAAAGTAAAGGCATCAGCAGTACCACCCGCAAAACCTGCTATCACTTTATCATTATGCAAGCGACGAACTTTACGCGCATTACCTTTCATAATGGTATTACCGAGTGATACCTGCCCATCACCACCAATAACAACACTGTCTCCACGACGGACAGATACAATCGTCGTTCCTTTATATTGCTTCACACATTCCCCACTTGGGTTTTAATTACAATAGCCTCAATGATTGGGTTTATGAGAAACTTTTCAAGGAATAAAGAGGGAATTATTTGATAAGTCGGGGTGGGGTTTTAGGTGTAAATGAGTGGTTTTTTATCGCGACATTGCACCGCTTTATAAAACTCCGTCCCAGAGGTGTAGCCCGTAGCCCAGAATATGGGAAGATGTCTTCGAGCAATAAAATAATGCCTGCTCAGAGAGCATGCATTCATTAAATCACAAACGCCAATCTTCTAAAACTAGCCCCGTTATACGGTCAAATTCTTTTGTATTGGATGTAACCATAATCAAACCTCGATGCAATGCAGTTCCTCCTATCATTACATCATATGCGCCTATAGGTGTCCCTGCTGATTTTAGGTAACTACGGATATTGGCTGTTGCGATAGCATCTTCTGACTCATAGGGTAATGTATGTATCATCGATAAGATTGTGTCAGTCACGCTTTGAATTTTTTTTGCACGCGCAGGGTTTAATTTTAAGCCATACTCTATTTCCATTCTGGTAATAGAAGAAATAGCTAAATAATCGGGTTGCTCATATTTTATGCGTGTCAGTACATTGGGCTGACCTTTGATAAAATCACTAATAACGCACGTGTCGAGTAAATATCTCATTGAAAAGGGTCATCCTTTGGATACAATAATTCATCCCGACTATTTTCAAAAGCAGGAAAATCCTTTATGCCATTAAACTCAAGAATATGGGGTGGCCATTTTTTCTTATGGTGATTCTGCAACCAAAAAGCAATGGCTTGTCTTATAATTGAGTTTCGAGACTCATTGCTTATTTCTGTTGCATCTTGAAGCTGTTGAGCGGTTTTATCATCAAGATAAATATTAAAGTTCATACCACACCTGTTATATAACGTGTTATCTATAAATATATAGCATATTTGAGAAATAGCAACGTTTTTATTCTTGCTAAACCAGTATCAATAGCGAGTAACAAATACTTTTTCGTGCTTTTTGTGTTTTTCGTGGACATCGAAGTAGCTTGACGCTGGAGTACTAGCAAACGAGCTAAGTTTTCTAGTCTGGTTTGAGAGGCAATCAATTAGTTGCGCTTCACAAAATGGAAAAAGCCACCTATCAAATTTAGTATTGAACAGCCCTGGGAGCGTAGGAACTAGAGAAATTCATATCAGATTTTTTTAAGAAGATAGCTTTTCACCTGCCCTGCTTGTGTTTCTTTTAAAACAGTTAAACCCCATATTTCCCAGTCATAGGATTGTTCTTTTTCATGTTCTAAATAGATCAATCCATTAGCTTGTAAAAGCTGTTGCTTTGTTATGCTGTCGAGTATTTTAGGTAAGAAATCTTTACGAAAAGGTGGGTCAAGAAAGATAATATCAAAGGGTTTATCAGCTTTTAATAAATAGCTTTCAGCATCAATATTTTCGATGCGGTTGTCGGTTTTTAAAAGGGCTAAGTTTTGTGCTAATTGCTTTGCGGCGGCGGGGTGTTTTTCAATAAAGAGTACCGATGCTGCACCGCGAGATAATGCTTCTAAGCCTAGCGCGCCGCTACCTGCGAATAAATCTAAACAATGTGCATCGGCAATATAGCGTTGTAGCCAGTTAAACAGTGTTTCGCGGACTCGGGCGGGTGTGGGGCGTAGCCCTTCGGCTGAGATGAAGTTTAGTTTGCGACTGCGCCAACGACCACCAATAATGCGTAGTGTGTTATTGGTGGTTTTTGTTTTACGGCGGTTATTTCGGCGCATCAGCAGTGGCTTTTTCTGCTTTTTTATCGCTGGCTACTTGTGCTTCTTTTTTGCCGACAATAACAGTTAAGAATTTATCAGGGTGTAAGCGTCGGCTATAGGCGTCCATTACGTCTTTACGGCTGATTTTGTCGATGGTTGTGGTGAAAGTGTCAAGATAATCTAAGGGCAAGCCATAAAAACCGATCATGGCGATATAGCCAATTATATCATCATTACTTGCGGTTCTTAGTGGGAATCCTCCTGTGATATTGGTTTTTGACGCTTTTAACTGTTCTTCACTGGGGCCGTTTTTCTGAAAGTCTTTCACTACATCGTTGGCAACTTTAACAGCTTCATCGACTTGTGAATTTTTGGTTTGTAAGCCGAGTAAGAAGGGGCCGGGTTCACGCATGGAAATAAAGTAGCTGTATACGCTATACGATAAACCGCGCTTTACCCGCACTTCTTTCATTAGGCGCGAAGTGAAACCACTGCCTCCTAAGCCATGATTGCCTAAGTACAAGGCGAAATAATCTTTGTCGCCACGCTTGGTACCGGGTTGCCCTATCATCACGTGTGATTGTGAGGAAGGGAACTCGATACGTACTACTTTAGATTCTGCTAATGGCTTTACTTTAGGAATAGCGGCTGCTTTTTCACCCGCAGATAAAACGGAAGCCACCTTTTTTGCTAAGGCTTCTGCTGCATTTCTGTCAATCGAGCCAACAATCGCTAACTGCCCATTTTTCGCCACAAAATAACGTGAGTAATAGGATTTTAGGTCTGCAATTTGCAGGGCTTTAACGGTTTCTTCTGTGCCGTTTTGTGGTGTTGCATAGGGGTGATTGCCATAGAGATTTTTATAAAATGCTTTGCTAGCAATGGCTGCGGGGCTTTGTTTTTCGGCTTCTAAGCCAACTAATGCTTGCTTTTTTAAACGCGCAAAATCCTTTTCTGGGAATGCTGTGTTTTTGATCACATCTAGCCACGTTTTCATAGCGGAGCTTTGTTGTTCGGGCAGCGTTAAAGTACGCAGGCTAATCCATGCCATATCACGCGCAGAACCTGCCGAAAATTCGGCACCAACCGATTCAAATGCTTCTGCAATCTGGTCGGCATTAAGGTCTTTTGTGCCTTTGTCGAGCATCGCAACGGTCATGCCCGCTACGCCCCATTTATCGCCATCGCGTGCGCTACCTGCATCGAAGGTTAGGCGTAAGTCCATCATCGGTAATTCAGGCACGTAGACATAGTAAACGGCGAGTCCATTATCACTTATCCAGTGTTGAATTTTAGGTGCGGCAAGGCTAAGGCTACTCAGTAGTAAGGTGGTAATAAATAAGCTGGCACTAATCGAAAGTTTCATTATTTTTATCATTTTGATTGTCCTTCTTTTGACTTAGAAGCTGATTTGATTTCTTGTGGAATAAGTTCGGCAACGGTTAGGTGGTCATTAATTAAATATTTTTTGGCGACTGTTTGGATTTGCTCTGCGGTGACGGCGAGTATCTGAGGCACATATTCTTCCATTAACTGATAGCCAACGCCTGTTGATTCTAAAGAGCCAAGCAAGGTGGCGATATGCTCGATGGAGTCACGCTCATAAACTTCTGACGCGATGACTTGTGCTTTAACGCGTTTTAGTTCGGCGGCACTAACGGGGCTGTCTTGTAGTGTTTTAATTTCTTTGAGTAAGGCTTGTTTTAACTGCATTACTGTAGTGCCTTTTGCGGGCGTGCCTGTGAGTACAAACAGGTTGGGTAAACGCCCGTAGCCGTAATAACCTGCACCTGCACTTACCGCAATTTCTTGTCCGCGAATCAAGTTTTTAGATAGTCGCGCACTGCTGCCACCGTCGAGAATCGTCGCTAACACTTCTAAGGCGTAAGGTTCCCATTTTTTTACGCTTGCTTTGTCGCCAATGGCATCAATCATCGCAGGGGTTTTAAAGCCCATGCGTAAGCTAGGCACTTTAGCGGGGAGCTTAACTTGTAGATAGCGTTCCCCAAATTGTGGTACTTCGGTGCGAGGCTTTACTACGGGTAATTCACTTTTCGCGATATTAGCAAAATACTTTTCAGCTAAGGCTTGGATATTTTCAGGGTCAACATCACCGACGACAACCAGCGTGGCATTATTGGGTGCGTACCATTTTTTATACCAATCACGTAAATCCTCTAAGCGCATGGTGTCTAAATCGACCATCCAACCAATAACGGGGGCGCGGTAAGGGCTGTTCATAAAGGCGATGGCGTTAAATTGCTCACGCATAGACGACACAGGATTATCGTCGGTACGCATACGGCGTTCTTCTTTTACCACGGCAATTTCTTTTTTAAACTCGTCGGCATCTAGTACTAAATTACGCATCCGATCTGCTTCTAGTTTAAAAGCGACTTCAATACGATCTTTGGCTAAGACTTCATAGTAAGCGGTGTAATCTTGCGAGGTGAAAGCGTTATTGCGCGCACCATTTTCTGACAAAATTTCTTCAAACTGTCCTGAAGGTGAGGTTTTTGTGCCTTTAAACATCATGTGTTCTAAGGCATGAGATAAACCTGTTATGCCTTCATGCTCATAACTTGTACCTACCCGATACCAAAGTTGTAACACGGCAATGGGGGCGCGTTTGTCCTGTTTGACCAGTACTTTCATACCATTTTTAAGTACCGATGCGTATACTTTTGTGCTGTTATCAGGGCTTGGAGCGGGGGCTTTCTTAGCAAAAGCAGTCCAAGGAAGAAAAAGAACTGCTACAAGCAGTAGGCTGCGTGATATTATTCGATTCATTGATTTAGTCTATTTTTTAATTGTTAGGATTCAGGATTAAATAAGTGGCGGAACTTTATATCGATTTTTTGTTTCAGCTTGGATGATCTAAAAAAGGCGCATAGTCATTCTATGTAACGATTTTAGATCATTCAAGCTGGGACAAAAAGGCACGTTAAGTTTCGTTAGTTATTTGATTCTGAGTCCTTAAGTTGTGCCGAGTATAAACGATGTTTCGTATATTTAAGAAAAAAAAGCCGCAAGAAAAAGTCATAAAAGAACCGATTGTAGAAGAAGTTATTGAACAAGTCGAAGAAAAGCCCGTCGCAGAGGCGGTTATTGTAACGCCTGAGCCTCAAGTAGATGAAATTGCCAAAGAGCAACCACTCAACGTAGAAAAGCCCAAAAGTAAAACGAAAAAAGTTGGTTTATTCTCACGTTTAAAACAAGGTTTATCGCGTACAGGTAGTTCGCTAACCGAGGGAGTGAGTACCGTAGTTTTAGGTAAAAAACAGATTGATGACGATGTTCTTGAAGAACTAGAAACACGTTTATTAGTCGCTGATGTCGGTATGGAAGCCACCATGAAAATCATCGATCAGCTCACGGAAAAGGTCAAACGTAAAGAATTAGAAAATATCGATGCCTTAATGCAAGCCATGCATAAGGTGATGATTGAGATACTGCATCCTGTTTCTACACCACTTGAGATTAAAGATGAGCATCATCCTACCGTTATTTTAATGGTCGGCATTAATGGAGCAGGTAAAACTACCACTATTGGTAAGCTCGCCAAACAATATCAAAAGCAAGGTAAATCGGTGATGCTAGCCGCAGGGGATACCTTCCGTGCGGCAGCCGTCG
>QOAQ01000081.1 GCA_003972955.1 Aquificaceae bacterium | reverse complement strand
AACTACATCACCAGTTTGAGGAATTCCTCTTCGCATCCAAGAATCATAGTCTTCTTCAGCTATAAACTCAGAAATAGGTTGAATACTTCCATTTTTTATTATTTTAGCCGTAATTAATGGTATTCCTGAATTAGTTTTCTTAGGAGTCTTTCCGCGATAATCAATAATTGCATCCATACAATCTTCCAGTCTGGATTTCTCCCAATCACTCCCCATAACCCAATACCTCCAAATTCTTCCGAATCACCGCATCCAGTTTTTCTGCTTCTTTCATCTGCGTATAAAGTGTTTGGCTTAATTCGGTCATTTTGACTTCAAAGGGTATGCCGTCATCTTCTAGCGGTGCTGCGCCGACGTATCGCCCGGGGGTGAGTACATAGTCATTGGCTTTTATGTCGTCGAGTGTGGCAACTTTGCAATAGCCTGCTTCGTCTTTGTATTGTTTTGCACCTTCTGCGCTTCGCCATCTGTGGTAGGTGTCGGCGATGTGGCTAATATCATCTGTCGAGAGTTCTTTGTGGGTGCGGTCGATCATTGCGCCGATATTTCGCGCGTCTATAAACAGGGTTTCGCCTTGACGGTCTCTTAAGCCTCGTTCGCTGTCGGCTTTTTTGCTACGGCTTATAAACCATAGGCATACGGGTATTTGGGTGGTGTAAAAAAGTTGCCCTGGCAGGGCGATCATGCAATCGACTAGATCATTTTCTATTATCTGCCGACGTATTGCGCCTTCGCCTTTGGTGTTGGTAGACATGGAGCCATTGGCTAAGACAAACCCTGCTGTGCCGTGTTCCGATAGCTTGGAGATCATGTGTAATATCCATGCGTAGTTGGCATTGCCTGTGGGCGGTGTGTCGTAACCTGCCCAGCGCGCGTCGTCAATTAGCTCATCGGCTCCGCGCCAGCCTTTTTGATTAAAGGGTGGGTTTGCCATTATAAAGTCGGCTTTTAAGTCGGGGTGTTGGTCTTTAAAAAAGGTGTTGCCTGCGACATCGCCTAAGTTAGCTGCAATGCCGCGAATGGCGAGGTTCATTTTGGCGAGTTTGTAGGTGGTGCTAGTGTTTTCTTGTCCGTAGATGGAGATGTTTTTGCTGTTTCCGTTGTGGCTTTCAACAAATTTGATGGATTGCACGAACATACCGCCCGAGCCACAACAGGGATCATAAATTTTACCTTTGTATGGCTCGATCATTTCGGCGATCAAGTTGACTACGCATTTGGGTGTGTAAAATTCACCACCGCCTTTGCCTTCGGAGGCGGCAAATTTACCAAGAAAGTATTCATACACGCGCCCAACCACGTCGGTTTCGGCATCGCTAATGGTGTCGATATTGTTGATGGTGTCAATTAAGGAGGCGAGGTCTTTTGCGCCCATGCCTAAGCGCGAGTAGTAGTTGTCGGGCAATGCTCCCCGCAGGGATTTATTGTTTTTCTCGACGGTGGAGAGTGCGGTATCAATTTTTATGGCAATATCATCTTGCTTGGCATGTTGTTTAATGTAGCTCCAGCGCGACTCTTCGGGTAAATAAAAAACATTGTGCATGGCGTACGCTTCAACCATATCAATATAATTTTCTTTACCCTCGTCAATCAACGCTTGCTTACGTGCCTCGAATTTATCGCTGGCAAATTTCAGGAAGATAAGACTTAACACAACATGCTTGTACTCCGACGACTCTACACTGCCACGCAGTTTATTTGCTGAGTCCCAGAGGGTTTCTTCAAAGCCTTTTTGTGCTTTAGGAGATGATTTTTTTGCCGCCATAATTGCCTCGTGTTTTGATATATTTAATGAATACCTGAATCCGTGACTTCAATATGGATGTCAATAAATGGCTATAAACTTATACGAATACTACAGGCACAAAAAAACCCGCGATAAGCGGGCTTTAAAGCGTTCACTAAGACTGTGAACTATGTAATGGCGGAGAGGCAGGGATTCGAACCCTGGGAGGGCTACAAACCCTCGCCGGTTTTCAAAACCGGTACTTTCGGCCACTCAGTCACCTCTCCTTTATTTCCCGATGTGTTGGGAGCGCGTAGGATAATAAAAACTGCGCTATCAATCCAGTACTATTTTCATTGATTTGTAATAAATTTGTTATTCAGTGAAATCTAAATGAGCCATTTTTCGATGGCTTTCGATAAGGCGTCTGTTTTTATTGGTTTTGCGAGGTAATCATCCATACCTGCTTCTAAGCATCTTTTCTTGTCTTCTGGCATGACATTGGCGGTGAGTGCAATAATGGGGATGCGTTTATTGGTTTGAGATTGCCAAAAAGATTGTAACGATTTTGTTGCTTCGTACCCATCTAAAACGGGCATTTGGCAGTCCATAAAAATTAAATCATATTGATGTGATTGATTTTTGGTAATTTCATCTAGCAATAACTGTCCATTATTTTTTATGGTGGTATTACAATTTAATTGTGTCAGCATTTGCTCTATGACGATTTGATTCACCACATTGTCTTCTGCGACCAGAATATTTATTTTTTTAGTGCTTTTATTTTGAACCTGTATAGAGGCGTTAGCTTGCTTTAGTCTTTGTGATGATTTTTGGCGTTTTGCTTTCTTTGGGGTATTCGCTTTTTCTAGGGGAAGGCTAAAGGAAAATATACTGCCTTCTCCTAGTTTGGAGCTAACCTCCATGCGTCCTCCCATTTCATGTACTAAACGTTGACTTAGTGCTAAACCGAGTCCTGTACCGCCAAAATTACGTGTGGTTGATGTGTCTGCCTGTGTAAAGTAATCAAAGATATGTTGTTTAGACTCTTCTGATATACCAATGCCTGTGTCACTTACGCTACACTGAAAACAAATATTCTGTTGTTGCGCTTCTATTGTTATATCAACTTTTACACTGCCTTTTTTGGTGAATTTAATCGCATTTCCGACTAGGTTAATAATAGTCTGACGTATTCGTGTCGGGTCGCCTTTAAAATGCCTTCCAACACTGCTGTTAAAGGTGAAACTCAGTGTGATATTTTTTTCGCGCGCGCGCTGATTGAGTAAATTGACAACTTCCTTGCCTAATGCTTTGATATTGAAATCGATTGATTCAAAACTTATTTTTCCTGCCTCTATTTTTGATAAATCTAATATATCATTTAACAAAACTAATAGTGCATCTGCAGAATTTTTTGCAATGGTTAAACGCTTGCGTAATGGCTTTTCTAAAGGGTCATTTAAAGCAAGTTCTAACATACCTAGTACACCATTCATTGGTGTACGAATTTCATGGCTCATATTGGCTAAAAACTGGCTTTTTGCTTTTGCAGATGCGTTAGCAACTTCGACCGCGTAGGTTAAACGCTTGAGTAGCATTTTTATGTAAAACGATAAGACGAGTATAGAGAGGTATACAACCAAGATATTGATACTATTTTCTGACCAATAGCCCGCAACGGTACAGGCAACGGTGAAGCCGATTAAACTAAAGATAAGTGCTATATTTAAAAACTGTGGACCAAATCGAAAACCATTACCGATAATAATAATGAGGTAAATCCAACTCATATTAAGCAACCAATGATCTCCAATCGCCATATATGCGCTGATTGTGGCGATATCAAGAATCATGCCTAATACAATGCGGAGATTGCTCGGACGTGGTTGTAATTTAATAAAGACAAAGAGAATCAATGATAATAGCGTATACACGCTAACGAAGAGGATACTGGTTTTAGTACCATTAATATTATTTGGTAGCGCCCACAAAAATATATATGCACTCGTCATCAAAATAACGAACAAGCGCATCATCGACTGCTCAACTTCGCTGCCTAATTTATTGGATAAATCATGAATATTTTTTTTTAGTATGTTTTCCATAAGGGCTACACAAAAGTATTCCTGAGTCCTTAAAGCCGCATACTGTGGCAACTCATCGAATCAGGAATTAAGCTGAAGCAGCTATTTTTAATGGCTTAAGGTTGGGATTATTATGTTGATCGTCTATTGTATTAACTGAACCTTTTTTCTTTTGTCTCCGTGTTAATATGTGCATCATTCTTAGGTTTTTTTCTGTTAGCTGCATGGCAGTTTCCACCCAAAGATCAATACTAAATTTAAGACTTTCGTAACTTATATTTTGTTGATATTGTTTAATTTTATGTAAGGCTTGATGTGAGCTTTTATTTTTATTTCTATCTGCAATAAACTTTTCTATTGCTTGAGTACCTTGTCCTTCTTCAACAAGTGAGTAAATCCCACCCATTAACTTTAACTCTTGTGCCGAATAACGCTTTCCTGTTATGAACGCCCTATCTGCTTCTAGATCTCCTGCAAAACGTCGAAAAAGATCGTATGCCCCCATGCCTGGGAAAAAACCAAACAGTGCCTCTGGAAATGAAAAAGTAGAACGTTTCTCAGAGAAAATATAAGGACATGCTTATACCTTGTAAATAATTAATCTTCCTCTCTTATAATATGATGCAACGCCTCCTGCAAATATACCAAGCGTTTTACATGCGTTACTCTCTCTCCTGTAGCAGATGTCTGTTCTATTGTTTTCGCTAACTCTGCAAGCTCATCTAACCCAAGATTTAGTAAAGCACCTTTCAAACTATGCGCTGTTGTGGCGGTCGCTTTTAAGTCTTGTTCTTTATAGGCTTTTTCAACAGACTGTAGACTTGCTTTTAATGGTACTGACAAGGTTCCAAGAACATTGATGACTTGCTCATCGTCCATACTTAATTCGCGCTTTAAGTGGGCATGTGCTTGTAAGCGATATTTTTTAGGGTTTGCGTCCATATTATTTGGACTATTTTGTTTATTGTTCATTATTTTCTTCTATATTTCGCTCTATAGCACCATCATTGAGGCTTCCGTCCACTTTGTAACTACCTCTTTTAAAACCTCTTTTTTCACAGGCTTAGGAAGATAGTCATCCATTCCTGCTGCTAAACACTTATCTCTATCACCTGCTAAAGCATTTGCGGTTAAGGCAATAATAGGAATGGCTTCTCTTTCTGACTCTTCTTCCCATTGACGTATATTTTTTGTTGCATTGTAGCCATCCATTATCGGCATATGCATATCCATTAAAATCAACTTATAACGATTTGCTTTAATTTCATCTACTGCTTTTTGACCGTCGGTAACGTGTTTAACTGTTAGACCTAGCTTCTCCATTATCGTGGTTGCTATTAAGGCATTCACAGGATTATCTTCTGCCAATAAAATATCCGTCATATTTTCAACAGAATAATCATGCTTAACGCTGTTATTCACCTCATCAAAACCTATTGCTCTCGCATAAGCAAAGTCTTCAAGGTCTTTTTGAATATGCCGATTTTTCATTTGTAAACATTCCAATAATACGTCTTTCAACATATTTTCACGGATTGGTTTGGTTAAACAAATATCAATATTAGCAATGCGTCGCTCTTCTTCTGCTAAGGCATATCCACTCAAAACAACTTTAGGTATACGCTGAAAATCAGGATGGGAGTTTAATATTTCTGATAGATCTAAACTGTCCATACCTGGCATAAAATAATCGACTAAAGCAATATCAAACAGGGCTAAATCAGCTCTGCTTTTATACAATTCATTAATGGCATCTCGTCCATTATCGACCATGAGGTACTCAACTCCCCACTGTGAAAAGTAGTGATCAAAAAGACTTAAGTTTGCTTTGTCTTGCTCCACGATCAATACTTTTAGAGCTGATAAATCAGAGCTTTCTGCTTGTACTTCCTCTTGATAGAAATCAACACTTTCAAAAGGAATATCAACCCAAAAATGACTCCCCTGACCTTGCATACTTTCAAGATTAATTGTTCCACCCATTAAGTGAGCTAACTCTTTACTAATCGTTAAACCAAGCCCAATGCCTTCATATTCGCGGGTGGTTGAGGCATCTACTTGAGCAAATGCATTAAATATTTCATCCATTTGTGGTTCTGGAATACCAATACCTGTGTCAGTAATTTCTATGCGTAAAATGGTATTTTTATCATTTAATTCCAATAATTTAACTTCACAAACAATCGATCCACTGCTTGTAAATTTAACCGCATTATTGGCAAGGTTCATCATTATCTGACGTACTTTACTCGGGTCACCCTTTACACGTGCGGGCACTTCCTTATCTATATTTGTTATAAGTTTTAAACCTTTATCATCCGACATGGTTGCCACTATATTATTTACATCGGCAAACAGTTCTCTGATATTAAAAGGCATTTTTTCCAAAAATAATTTATTTGCATTTATCTTGGAGAAGTCGAGAATATTATTCACAATGTCTAATAAATTTTCCCCTGAGGTCAACGCAGTATTAATAAATGTTTTCTGTTTTGGATCTAAATTCGTGTCATCTTTTACAATTTCTAACGAGCCTAAAATACCGTGAATAGGCGTGCGTAATTCATGGCTCATATTCTCCATAAAGCGAGATTTTTTTTCTGACTCTCTGACCGCTTTTAGCTTTTCTTCTGCCTCTTCTTTTAAGTCTTTATTGAGCTGAGTCATTTCTTTTGTGGACTCATCTAATGCTTTTTCTAATAAATAACGTGCATTTTTATTACTCGCGTACGCAGAATTAATTGTCTCCAAAAATGCTTGCCACTGTGCTTTATTCGCGGGTATTTCTGTTTCTGTAAGATTTGCTTTTTTAAGCTGACGTCGCAAACATCTATCAACCATTCTGCTACCTCTTTTTTTATTATTCGTAAATTGTTGTTAACGTCATTGTTTGATTGTGTAAGTCGCAACTGGCATTCTTGACATAAGGTGATAACTCACCGTAAGAATAAAAACCAACTTGTGAGGTGTTTTTTGGCAAAAACGCTAAGGTTGCTTCTAGTTCTGCCCCTGGGTCTTCATCCATTACCATGCGTCGTCCCACACAGCTAATCGCGATTGCTAAGACATCTTTATCATCTGTGGGATTTATACCAACCATTTTTGCAGATTCTTCAGCACCATCCACCAAATTATCGAATGTAGCAAACATCAAACGCACCTGATGCCCTTCTGGAATATCCCCCGCAAATGTCAACGACTGGGTTGCTTCATCAACGGCAAGGATTGTACGCACAAGATGTTTTGTGGACTCTTCGCTCGACAACGATAAAGGGTAGCGCAAGCCCGTTGCAGGCAAACCTTCTGCCATATCACCCAGATAGCTTTTATAAAGTTCTAAAGCAGGTTTACCATCTAACTCATACAAAATATTGCGCGATGATTTTGTGACAAGACGGTCAGGACCAAATGTTTTCCACCCACCCTGCGAGCCATGGTCTATTTTGACTGCATCACCATACAGACCAATACCGCAAACATATTCGCTCTGGGGTAGACCATCGACTAGCACCCATGTCTTTAGGAAATCACCTCCATCTCCTGCTAAACCTCCTGTGACAAGCGTGCGCTTATCGACAGCAACATTAATACCTTTAACCAAGTCTGTGCCATTCACACTCAAACCATCTGCCAAAACTAAAACGCCTGATAAATCATCAGTATTTAGATGTTTTGCAATATCAATGCCCACGTCATAAGAAACCTCCATAGCAATGGAAGGTGTCGTAAATAAACGTAACTGAGTATTCTCAAAGCGACTAATTGAAACAACCAAGGAATCATCTAAAACCTCATCCCCTATAATTTCTCCCGCCGTAGAGCAACCTGCAATAATGGATTGAGGATATTTTTGCTTTAAATCCTCAAAAGGTGCAGAAAAATTCAGATAAGACGATGCCCCAAACACTAAGATAAGTGTTTGCGGGGAATCTAATTCGGGTAATTCGTCAGACCATGCTGTGGTCTTATGATAACTGATCGAAAACGTCTTCATGGTTTATTGCTACCTTTTTTATTTTTATAACTTAGGACTCAGGTTCGATACTAGCAAAGCCCATCAATATGTACAATTTTTAAACACATTCAAAACCTACCACTTATCTTTTATATCTGAATACATGAATTACCCAAGTTTTTTAGCTAATTTTCATCTATATCTACTAAGGACTCAGGATTAAATAAGTGGCGGAACTTAACATCGATTTTTTGTTTCAGATTGGATGATCTAAAAAAGGCGCATAGTTACTCTACGCAACGATTTTAGATCATTCAAGCTGGGACAAAAAGGCACGTTAAGTTTCGTTAGTTATTTAATTCTGAGTCCTAAAAGTCCTAAAGCACGTATAGAAATGAATTTATTCTGAATCACAGGGGATTTTATGACTGTTCGTAGGATGTTTTTTATTCTTTCAGGAGTATCACTGCTTGTTATCATTCTATTAGGACTTGTGTGGTCTGCGGCATGGTGGCTGTTAGTCTTAGTCGTCCCTCTTATCAGTGTGGGAATTTATGATATAAGTCAACGTCGTCATTCCTTGCTACGCAACTACCCTGTTATTGGTCATATGCGCTATATACTGGAGTCTATTCGCCCTGAGGTTCAACAGTATTTTGTCGAAACTAATACTGACGGACGGCCCATTAGCCTTGAATTTCGCTCATTGGTTTACCAACGCGCCAAAGGTGTCCGTGATACACGCCCGTTTGGTACTCAGTTTGATGTTTATCGAGATGGTTATGAGTGGATTACACACTCTATCTCCCCTCACCAAATTGTTGAGCATTGCCCTCGGGTACTCTTTGGCGAACACAACTGTACAAAACCTTATTCTGCCTCTCCTTTAAATATATCCGCCATGAGCTTTGGCGCATTAAGTCAAAACGCTATTATGGCGTTAAATAAAGGTGCAAAAATAGATAACTTTGCCCATAACACGGGCGAAGGCGGCATTACACCCTACCACTTAAAATATGGTGGCGATCTCATTTGGCAAATAGGCACAGGGTATTTTGGTTGTCGCACATACGAAGGAACGTTTGATGCGGCTCTGTTTGCTAAAAATGCACGCAAAGACATCGTTAAGATGATAGAAATCAAGCTATCGCAAGGTGCTAAACCTGGGCATGGCGGTATTTTACCTGCTGCAAAAGTCACCGCAGAAATTGCTAAAATTCGTAACGTCCCCATTGGTAAAGATGTTATCTCCCCGCCTGGGCATTCTGCCTTTTCAAATCCTATCGAATTAGTGACTTTTGTGAAAAAACTGCGGGATTTATCAGGCGGTAAACCTGTTGGTTTTAAACTCTGTATTGGCAGTAAAGTTGAGTTTTTATCACTTTGTAAAGCGATGTTAACAACAGGTATCACCCCTGATTTTATTACTATTGATGGTAGCGAAGGTGGCACAGGAGCAGCACCGATTGAAATGACAAACTCAGTCGGCACACCGTTACGCGAGGGCTTAGTCTTTGTACATAACGCCCTTACAGGCTGTGGCATACGCGATAGAATAAGACTTATCGCAGCAGGCAAAGCGCTATCGGCCTTTCATATCGTACGCTTATTAGCACTCGGGGCTGATACCGTTAATTCAGCACGCGCAATGATGTTTGCACTCGGTTGTATTCAATCACGCAGTTGTAATAACGACCACTGCCCTACGGGTGTCGCTACGCAAAATCCCTCACGTTTTCAAGCACTCGATGTTGAAGACAAAGCACAGCGTGTTGCAAATTATCATCATGCGATGATCATCAACTTAGTTGAGCTATTAGCAGCCGCAGGAATGGAGCATTTAGAACAAGTAAAACCCCACCATATTCAACGCCGTATTAGTGGCTCAAAGGTCAAACACCTTGGAGAGATTTATCACTTTCTAGAAAAAGAGGCACTCCTTGACGGCAACCAACTTCCAGACGACTGGAAAACAAATTGGGATTTAGCGTCTGAGGAGAGCTGGTAGATTAGAGAGCTTCAATGCGATATACGCACTTTAGATTTCTATTTGTGCGTTTAAGCACAAATAGCACGATGCGATAGCGAGTGCGAAGCAGTAGCTCCCATTCTAACCGCGCCGAGCATTTGCAAGTAAAAATGGATTAGCAGGGCAAGCTGTTTGAGCGTAGCGAGTTTTTGCCCTGCCCATTTTTACTTGTGAAGCGCAGGAGAAAGCGGGTAGCTGGGTCGCCTTTTCTTTGGTTCGGATCGATTGGCGACGCAAAAGAAATGAACTCGTAGCCGTTAAGACACTTTGCAAATCAATAAAAGCTTAGTCGGCTACGAAAACCTTGCAGTGAAAGTGAAAAATCACCACTGTATAACATTAGATAAGTAAAAAAGGGATGTCTATCAATGATCAACACGTGGCTTTAATAATATAGGTAAGTAAACAATAAAAATAATAGCAAAACCACTTGCCCATAATGCTTGTGAAAGCCCGATCCAAAGGTTGTGGTATGCATTTAAAAATAGGGGGAGTAGTACGCGTGTCACGGTTGCTAGGGCGATAAATAAGAATACGAAAGTAAGTATTTTAGGCGGATTAAACACATTTCTACCTGTGTGACCTAATGCGATACGAGCCATCATTCCAATGGTAATAAGACCAATACCTCCC
>QOAQ01000096.1 GCA_003972955.1 Aquificaceae bacterium | reverse complement strand
GTCATCCACGTTGTTGCACTTTTTGTGAAGGGAGTGACCATTCCCTGCAAAGTGCGCCTAGTGGCTAACCGCTTTCTGACTCGCTGTATCCATCAATACAATATTGTTGGAGTACTAGCTCCCTGAGCGGAGTCGAAGAAAATTATTTAAGTGAATGTCTATAGAATAGGGATGTTATTCCATACCCATCCCTCATCAAATAAAGAACCCTATTTTTTCCCTTTCTCTTTCTCTTGCTCTGTTAACATATCAATCAATTCAAAGAGTTTTTCCTCGCTTCCCGCCGTATACGCGCTGGTGCGATACTTACCATTAATAATAATAGTCGGTACAGAGCTCGCTTGAGACCCTGCACTAATTTGACGTGCGCGATTAATTTTAGCTTTATAAGCCATGGAATTTTTTACACTATCGTATTGAGCTTCGCTGATTCCTAATTGAGAAAAGTAACGCTTTACTGCATCTTCACCTCTTAAGCGACGACCTTGCTCATGGATAGCATAGAATATTTTCTTTACTAACTGCTTTTTCCCTGAAGCATCTAACATACTCGCAATATAATAAGTCTCGGCATCTTTAGCCCATACAGGGTTTAACATGGCTGGAACTTGCTTAAAATCGACATAATCTGGCTTATTTTTTCTATATTTTTCAATAGCATTTTCTAAGTGGTAACAGTGAGGGCATTTCAACCACATCAACTCGATCACTTCTACTTTTCCTGCTGGGGCGTCGGTATTGAGCGCGGGAAATATTTCAAAATAATTTTTTCCCTCAATAAACTGTGTTTTTTTAACCTTCTCAACAACCGTTTTTGCAGCAGAAGCATCGGCTAAAACAATTTTACCTTTATCATCACTTGATGCTCCCACAAGCTTTGGCTTAACAGCATCGGCAACTGCTTGAGTTACGTTCCCCTTAGCTGGAACTTGCTCAGCAGTTGCTGTTGAGTCATTACATGCAACTAAAATAAATATACTCGCCAACAACGTTACAGTAGATAATTTAGACAAAAAACGTTTGGTAGAACCTTGTAGTTTCATTTTTATAATTTTCCTATTACTTAATACATATCCCAGAGACTACAATAATACCCCAAAGTTCTCAACTTGGATGCAAAAAGTGTGATGAATATTATTACAGCTTATGATTATTTCTTCAGACATAAAAAAAGGGGTAGCTTATGCTACCCCTATTATCAATTTATACAGTCTAAATATTAGTCATGCAAACCAGTGATATACTCTGCAACTGCGCTCATATCAGCATCAGTCATCTTAGTTGCAATATTCTGCATCATTTTTCCTGCATCATTTGTACGCTTTCCAGCTTTAAACGAATGCAACTGCTTTACTAAATATTTAGCATGCTGATCTGAAATTTTAGGGAATTTTGCTTTTCCATTGCCCTGTCCTGTCACACCATGACACGCAGAACATGCCGTAACACCTGATGACATTTTACCACCTTTAAAAAGAGCTTCCCCTTCTTTTACTAACTTAACATCTCCAGTACCAGGTTTTACTTTCTGGCTTGCAAAATAGGCTGCAATATGAGGAATATCATCATCAGATGCAATTGATTTTGCCATAGGACTCATTGTTGCATCAACACGAGCACCTGAACGAAAGTCCGTAAGTTGTTTAATAATGTATTCTTCTTTCTGACCTGCTAATTTTGGCCAATCAGGATTCACACTATTACCATCAGCTCCATGACAAGCAGTACAAGTTGCTGTTAATGTTTTACCCTTTGCTGCGTCACCTGCCGCAAAAACAGTTGCCGACGTAGTAATAGCAAGACCTGCTAACGTAATAATTAGTGCTCTTTTCATTCCAAAATGCTCCTAAAATCAAAAATATTTGTATTCATAAACTCTTGAGGATGATATAGCTGACGATATTCTATTATAATTATAATCAGCCCTTATAAAACTAAGACAACCCCATTTCAGCCTGCTTAAACATGAAAAATAACTACTTCAACTCTGTTCAAAATATGAAGCACCAATCACCCAAAGAAGTTATAAACAAAACTAAGTTAAAAAACCTTGATACGCATCAAATTTGTTTAGAAAATCAGGAGTTACTAATATAGCAAACAAAACAGAGCGATTTATACCATATAAAACCTTGAAAAACTAGGCTTATTATAGATAGAGGACTCAACAACACAGAACTCTATCCTAAGAATATCAAACCCCTATTGTTCAAAATTCAAATAAAAAAATAAATACCCCATATTGTATAGCACTGTTTGTAGCAGACACTTTATACGAAGGCTATAATCAGATAAATTTTACCCCCTCCCTATGTCAAGGATAATGGCCAATGAGTACTCATTACCAACAAGCGCGCTTTACCCAAAGCGCAACAACAAAAAATACCCTTCCACCAGAGCTAGGGTTTGAAGTTGCTTTTGCTGGTCGATCAAATGCTGGAAAATCTAGCTCTCTTAATCGATTATGCCAACAAAAATCCTTAGCTCGGGTCAGCAAAACACCTGGGCGCACACAACTTATTAATTTTTTTAGTCTCCCACAGGGACGTTATTTAGTTGACTTGCCTGGCTATGGTTACGCAAAAGTACCTGAAAAGGTTAAAAAAATATGGCAAGCCTTTATTGAATCCTATCTTAGTACACGCTTCACCTTACGTGGACTTGTCCTTATTATGGATATTCGACACCCAATGCGGGAGTATGACAAGACTATGCTCTCTTGGGCGCAGTCACGTGATCTACCCGTGCATATACTATTAAACAAATCAGACAAACTAAAAAGAGGTAAGGCAACTTCTACACTGCTCCAAGTACGTAATGAGCTAAAACCATTTACAAATGCCGTTAGCATTCAAATGTTTTCTGCTTTCAAAGGGGATGGAGTAGAAGAATTGAACAAAAAAATAGATAGCTGGATATATTCAGAAGAATGTAAAAGCCAAGAAAAGACAATAGAAGAAAAAGAAGGGCAGTACAAATAAAAAGACTCCCTACGATAGGGGGCTACCGTAGGGAGTCAAAGAACAGGCTTGGATTGGGGACACCAAACCTGTGACCGCAAAAGAAGAGTAAAACGCCGGGCTTAAGCGTTATTAGCATACTCTTCTTCAGCTTGCGGAAGCTTTGTTACGACTAAAAGCATCGTAACATATAAAAATACAATTCTGAAAAAACTTTTTAAAGTTCAAAAGGATAAAGCACTTTAGAAAATTAAAAGAGTCATTTCAAATGAACCGCCGTAAGTCTAGTCTATGTTATTAAAAAATGCTTGATTTAGGTTAAAATTTATTCGATTTTTTTTCATTAATTTCCTCTAGCAATCGTATTTTGTTTTTTGTGATTTTTTCTTGAGTATTTATCTGCCGAAATCCTGCCAATAACGACCGATCTGTTTAGTTTTCTACCATCTCGAATGTATTCAAGGTTAACCCTAGCGCCAATACGTAAATTACCAATTCTATTTTTTAAATTAGCACTGTTACGGATTATCATTCCATTAACCCGCGTCACGATATCTCCTGCTTCAATGCCAGCAATATCAGCAGGTGAACCAATGATAACAGCCGAAATTAGAGCGCCTTGGCTATCCTTTAAATTAAATGCTTTTACTAGTGCGGGACGTAAATCTTGAATTTCTACACCTAACTGTCCTCGCTCGACTTGCCCATATGAAATGAGCTGGCTTTTTATATTTCTAATCATATTCGATGGTATCGCAAAGCCTATACCAACACTTCCACCACTCTTTCCACCTAAAATTGCGGTATTAATACCGACCAATTCGCCACGCAAGTTGACAAGTGCTCCGCCTGAGTTACCAGGATTAATCGATGCATCTGTCTGAATAAAGTCTTCATAGTGCTCTATATTCAAATCCGTTCGCCCTAAAGCACTCACAATACCTGAAGTAGCTGTCTGCCCTAAACCATAAGGATTACCGATCGCAACAACAAAATCGCCTACGCGTAATTTATCACTATTAGCAAAACGCATGGCTGTTAAGCGTTGTGCGGGAATTTGTATCACAGCGACATCGGCTTCTAAATCTTTACCAATAACACGTGCCTCAAACTGACGCCCATCATTCAATTTAACGGTTATTTTTCCAGATCCTTCCACAACGTGTGCATTGGTAACAACGTAGCCTTTTTTAGCATCAATAATAATACCTGAGCCTGTACCTCCTCCTTTGCGACGCCTCTGTTTATTTCCAAAATAATATTGATACTCTCTAGATATAGCATCGCCACTTGCACTACGTCCCTGTGTAGAAATATTTACAACAGCCCCCATCACCCGCTCTAACATATCAGCTAACGATGGTAACGCTTGACCATTAACAGCAGTCGGCAAACTAGCAAAAGCGACACTACACAATGCTAGAAAAACATATACTAATGAAATATAAAAAGGAGTATTTTTTGGATAATTCATGTATTTGTTGTCCTTATTATCAACATATAAAGCCTCGTTCATGGAAAATATAATTCAATATTACCCTGAAAATATAAATATTATTATTTTTTTAGATTAAGGAGCATTTGATTAAGTCGAATAAAATTTCCGCATCCAGAAAACTGCTCATGACCATGACTTGATCAGAGCCTCCTCAAGTGTTCCCTATAATTCATAAAAATGACACCTATCATTGACATTAAGTTCTCTTACAAAAAATTAATCATCATAAGCTATTAGCCGAACTTAGCGAGTTCTGTACTAATCTTTTCTCGGACTCCATTTAAAATGTTTTTCCATTTTTTCATAAAACATCTTATCCGCATTATTATTAATAGGAGGAGTCATGATATTTATCACCACATATTGATCCCCAGTAACACTTCCTGGCAAACCTTTTCCCCTAAGCCGCATTTTCTGCCCCGTATACGCACCAGCAGGAATACGAAGTTTGATACTGCCAGATAGTGTCTTTACCTTAACTGAGTCTCCAAGTGCAGCTTCCCAAGGGCTTAATAGTAGGTTTACGTATATATCTTTACCATCAACTGTAAAATCTGGGTGTTTATTTAGCTTAATTTTTAAATATAAATCACCGCCATTAGACGCTTTACCTCGCAAACGAATCTTTTTCCCTTCTTCTATTCCCTTGGGAATTTTCACTCCAAGACTCACTCCACTAGAGAGACGAATTGTTTTTTTCACGCCCTCATATACGTCTTCCAAATCCAAATAAAGTGTTGTTGTTTGAGATTTAGGAGCGGAAGGCTTTCTTCTCTTATTATGTGCTTGCTGACTACCACCAAACATCGAATCAAAAAAATCACCAAAACCAGAATTTTGATGTTGAGAAAAACCGCTTCCACCAAAACCACTCGACCCTGCGTAAGATGATTGGTAATTCTGCTGGCTCCCCCAAGCACTACTACCTTGGTCATACTGAGCTCGCTTTTTTTTATCTCCCAAAACCTCATAAGCCTCGTTCACTTCTTTAAAACGAGTTTCCGCATCTTTTTCCTTACTCACATCAGGATGATATTTACGTGCTAAGCGACGATAAGATTTCTTTATTTCATCTTTATTTGCCGTTTTCTTTACATTTAATATTTTATAATAATCTTTATAATCCATTAACCTAATACTCCAAACACCAAGCTCAATACAATAAAACTAAAATATCCCAACAGCTTTAGCTGCAGTCGCTATTTGAAAGATAATTGCCATCATATCTTTATTATATTGCATTATTTTCTCATCAATTTTCGGGAAAACCATTATTTCATCACCAGGAGACACTTTTATATGAGCTCCCATTAGAACCTGTCCATTTGGTTTCACTATAATGATGCGCTTTTTTTCCGCTCTTTCGGTAAAGCCACCCGAACGTTGCACATAATCATAAATATTGGCATTGCTTGCGTAAACCATCGACTGAGGTATTTGCACCTCACCACTCACAATAACAACATCACTTTTCTTAGGGATAACGATCACATCGCCCTCTTCTAAACGAACATTGCTGACTCTTCCGTGATCACTGACAACGACTCTACCATCAACCTCTACTTCTTTGGCATGCTTAACAAACTGTAAAACAAGCTCAGCTTCTTTTGATCGAATCAAAGCCTCTCCATCAGATGAAGCAGGTGTTGTTAGTACTGCCCTTTCTAACCTAAAAATTGATTTCTCTAAATTTTTCTTCTGGCGTAGCGCAACACTTTTTCTTTTTAAGTAAATATTTCCAATATCGGCTTCGTTAGGATCTACAGAGATATAATCTAACAGCTCTTTTAGCCTTGTCCCTTTTTTTATTGAATAGTATGAATTCCCTAAATAACTTCCTTCTATTGTCACCGCCATCGTATTCAGTGGAGCATCCGTCACAAAACGTAAGCTATCACCATCCATAATACGAATATTCTTAAATGTATTGATGGGTAGATAATTCGACCAAGGCTTGCCATTTCTTGTTCCTGAAATCCTTACATTGCTTGCCTTTTTATAGGGACGCGCATATTTAACAACCTCTATGCCTCGTGTACTTTTACCACCGAATTCAAAGCTAAATCTGCCTCGAACCTCCCCCTCGACATTAACCGTACCACCTTGAGGTCCTACTAAAATGGTGTCACCATCTCTAAATTGCAAGCGCGGAAGCTTTCCCCATAAAAGAAAGGCATATAAATCAACGGTGGCGACAGGACGGTTATACCTCATGACACGAATATTACGATAACTGCCACGCAACGGATCAATTCCTCCTGCTTGTTGCAAAAAGCTCAGTACACTATCTGATTGCAAACCTGCATATTGACCTGGTCTCAGCACTCCCCCTGTCACAAAAACACTGACTGGTGTGGCGGTCAAAATATTGACATAAACATCCACCCCTTCTTTGTAACGCTCACGTAGTTTTCTTTTAACCACACCCTGTAAATCTGCCGCTCTTACGCCACCTACTTTTACAGCACCTACTTTGGGAATAAAGATTTTACCACTGGCATCGACAACAACTACCGAGTCTGTTTGTACGGCATCTACCACCCCCCAAATATGCAGAGCAACCTTGTCTCCAGCGGCTAAACGATAGTTTTGATCTAAACCATCACTACGTTTACTGGCGGAATTTCCTTTGAAAATATTTGCTCCAAAGGGCTGGTAAACATTCTGTTTTGACAATGTTTCAGCAGCTACTCCGCCTCCAAGCAGAAGAAGAAGAACGAATAGCCATATTAATTGAACCTGTTTTATCATGTTATTTGTACTCATAAATCATGAAGTAGAAAACTTTCCTGAAGCAATATAAATAGACCATTGTCACTTTTATAAAAAATCAAACCCAACCAATATGGTCTTTAACGGTAGCAAACAAGAGAGAGACTATTCCCCACAACATGAAGCTGATAAAAAATACAGATAAAATTGACATTAATTTATCAGGTTTTTGTGATTCATCAGGAAGTTGTGGATGTACGATAATATCTAAATAGCGTTGCTTGCGACTCACTTCAAGTCTAGCGATTCGCAAAGAACTCAATGCCGACAGATAAACTTTTTCAGCAAATAATAATTCTGACTGAAATGTATTTGTTTTCTGAATAACACGCGTTACCTTTTTTCCTTTTCGCTTTGAGATAGAGGTTTGTTTGGAAATTTGTCGCTTTAATGTTGCTACTTTATTTCTTGCTGCACGAACCTCCATTGAGCGAGGTTGCATAAAACTATTGAGATGAGATAACTCAGCTTCTGCAGCTATCAGTTGCCCCTTTAATGCCGTCACAATCCCCTCATCAGCCAAAACTCTTTGTTCTGGTACAACCACCTGCTCTTTCGCCCCAAACCGCGCTATTTTTGCACGGATAGCATCCAATTCTTTTTTTGCCACTGATGTTTCTAGTTCTGCCGTGTTTAAAGCATCCGTACGTGACTTAGAAGACAGGTTATTAACAAAGTTATCCACACTTGCTAACACTGCCTTTGATATTTTAACCGTATCCTCTGGCTTAAATGCCGTTACTACTAAGGTGGTTATACCTGAGTTACTATCATAGATAATATCCATAATATTATTCTGCCAATATGCAAGTAAGTCCTCATCACTAACAGGTTCATTAGGATCAATGAGGTAAGACAACAAATCGGGACGAAGACTTGCCCACCAGTCAATATCAGCACCTGTATACATTTCTCTAATATTAATACGTTGTTTTGCTTGATTTAAAAAATCACGAGACAGAATATAATCTTGTGCGATCAAAGAGTCAGCGGATGATGCGGATGAACCAGGTATCCCTGTTAGCATACCTAAAACATCACTCGGGGTTTTATCATTGCCACGAATAATATAATGAGTTTCAGTCACATATTGAGACGACGCATAGTTATAGTAATAAATAGCACTAACAACAACAGGAGCCACAACAAGAAGTAAAAACAGGAAGGGTATTTTTCTTAGAAAGGACATAAAAAATAATCACATAGATTTATACAATAATTAACTTAATTAACCCTTTCTTCTGAAGAGTGGGCAATACTCAGATTGAAACTTTATACAACTATCTTCTCATACTTAGCAATAGCTTCTTCCACATCCTCATAAATACCCACATTACCATTGGATAACAACAATACAACATCAGAATAATCCCTGATGGTATTCATGCTGTGAGACACCATAATAATGGAAGATTGCTTTGATTTTTCATTAAAAGCGGCTTTACATTTCTCTTGAAATAAGCGATCTCCTACTCCCATTATTTCATCGACCAAATAAACATCAAATTCTATCGCCATACTTAATGCAAAGGCTAACCTTGCTCGCATACCTGTGGAGTAGGTGACGACAGGTTCATATAAAGCCTCACCTAATTCAGAAAAATCAGCAACTAATTTTGTTACTTTAGCAATATTAGCGGCATATATTCGACAAATGAAACGTAAATTTTCCTCTCCCGAAAGGCTTCCATTAAACCCTGCGGCAAAACCTAAAGGCCAAGAGAACGTACCGCTACGTAAAATCTTACCTTTATCGGGAGTTTCAGAACCCGCAATCATGCGTAATGCGGTAGATTTTCCTGCGCCATTAACACCTAGAATACCTATATTAACGCCTTCTCCAAAGAAAAAAGACACATTATCTAAGAGAACTTTTTTACCAGAACCTAAAGCATAGGCTTTTGAAACATTTTGAAATTCAATCATAACAAATGTAGTTATTGTTGGCGGATTTTATGTCGAACTAAACGCAGTAATAACAAGCCAAAAAATAAGACCGTTATTGTAAATGTTACGAGGTATTTTTTATCCAAAAAGCTACTCTCATATCCCTCATACATGGCGCTTCGAAACCACTCTATCAAATGGGCAACGGGGTTGTAATATAAAATATTTTGAATACTTGTCGACATATAACTAGCAACAAAAAATATCCCTGACATGAAATACATAGGTCTCATTAAGATTCCAAATGTTTGTGCATAGCTAGGAAACTTAAAGGTCAATACCGCATTGATTAAACCAAAACCTGCCCCCAAACCTGCACAAACAAAAACCACCGTAATAAGCTCTAAGATATTATCAATACGCATATCCCATAAACCTTGTACTGCTAATATAAATAATACAAAGGTAAAAACCACAACTTGCGTCAAGACTTCGAGAATCATTCTTGCCGCCATGACATCAAAGGGTGTTACATGTGGATAGCTTAACAGCACTCTATTTGCCGACACTGCATTCATTAATTGTGTTGCCGTATTTGAAAATAGGGCATAGGGAAAAAGCCCTGTTAATACTAACAAGGCAACGCTTCCACCTAACGGTGATGAACGCCCCATAAAAGAAAAGATAGCCGCAAAAGTTAGCATATGCGCTAAGGGTTCGAATAAAGCCCAAAGATGTCCCAAGCGAGTCTTCCCATAGCGCGTTCTGGTTTCACGAAGAATAAGAGCAAAAATCACTCTTCGCTGAACACTAAGAGCCGTCCAGAAATTTTTCATTGACGCACTGAGTTCGCTAAAATAGAGGGGGAATACTGCCATCGACCAGCAACAGCACAGACAACTTCTGAACCAGAAGCATCTAGTATACGGCAAAAATTACCATTAGCTGAGTAATATCCTCTAGACTTAGCCTCAGAATTTCGTGCTCGGGATTTATGACTTAAGCGTGGAGATTTCAACTTTAGGCTTCTAACTCTTTCTGGTGAAAGAATTTTTCGATTCGGCTCTTGATAGTTATAATTAAAATCTTTAACAGGTAAAATAACTTCTTTTTTCTGCCAGAAATTAAAGATTTGATCTCTTTTCCACAAACTACACGCTTGCAGAGATAACATCATTACGCCAATACCTAACAATGTAATGATTCTATTTTTAGTCACTAGCCCATCCTATCAGTACAACCAAGTAATACATTAAAAGTGCCAAGTCTTTTGTTTCTAGTACTCCAACAATATTGTATTGATGGATACAGCGAGTCAGAAAGCGGTTAGCCACTAGGCGCACTTTGCAGGGAATGGTTACTCCCTTCACAAAAAGTGCAAC
>QOAQ01000142.1 GCA_003972955.1 Aquificaceae bacterium | reverse complement strand
GTGAGAAATGGGGATTTTTAATCTTCTCCATGCTGTTTATATTAGTCCTTGGCTTTTTTATCGACTTTGTTGAAATCGCGTTTATCGTTGTTCCTATCTTAGCTCCTATCGCAGAAACGATGGGTATCAGCCTATTATGGTTTGCTATTCTTATCGCCATGAATCTACAAACCTCATTTCTCACACCACCCTTTGGCTTTAGCCTATTCTATCTTAAAGGTGTTGCACCACCTGAAGTAAGCACGGTTGATATTTATAAGGGAGTTACTCCTTTTATTATTATGCAAGTCATGGTTTTAGCCAGTATTTTAGCCTTTCCTGCTTTTTATGGCTTATTGTAAATAACATACCTTTTATCTAAATTAATAGCCCTTATAAAAATAACATATTCGCATTTTTTGGATTTGTTTACTATATTTCCAACAGTGTTGTAAATCGACAACAAGTCATAATAGGGGAATTATCGTGCTAGGCGCATCAATCAAAAATGTATTAATTGCAGACGACTCAGCAACTGATAGAAAACGTCTGTCTCTAGCGTTAGAAGAATTAGGTTTAAACGTGACCTCTGTTAACTCAGGAAATGAAGCGGTCACTAGCGTAGAAGCAAATAAACCAGATATTATTATTTTAGATGTCATTATGGAAGATGGCGATGGTTACCACGCTTGTCGTACCTTAAAGCGTAATCAAGAGACGACCGAAATACCTATTATCATCATTTCGAGCAAATCAAACCGTGTCGATAAAATGTGGGCTGAAAAATTAGGTGCTAATGCCTATGTCACCAAGCCTTTTACTGATGATGATTTAGTTAAGGCTTTAGAAAGTATCTAACACCTCAAACTTTTAGTTGTTACAGCTTTCTCCCCACCTTGCGGCTTATTATTCTGATTAAAGAGAAAGGTAACAAAATGAGTAGAACGATCGTTTCACCTGCGGTTTCAATACCCTACTTTCTTAAAATACAACAATACAAGCAAGCTACTAACTAAAAGCAGGACACAACTCGTTTAGGAATACAGGTTTGAACAATCCAGCATTTCAAACGCAACATTGGATCGTTGTAAGTTGCATTTCTGGAGATAGTGGGAATGAGACTATAGGATAAGCTTTTAAAAGAGGTCAAAGAAGGAATGAAGAAACATATTACTAATTCCACCGATAGTACAACACCCCCTTCTGTTACATCTGCCGTAGAAGAATCTTTTCATCGGCAGTTATTTTGTTATGAAATAGATAATCATCGTATTTTTGTAGAGCCAAAAATTAAAATTGAGGTACTAGAAAAAACGGTTATATACCCAATCCCTCATGCCCCTAAATGGTATGCAGGTGTTACCAGCTTGCGTGGTAATATTTTAACCATCGTGAATATGCACTTTTTATTAGGGATAGCAGAAACAAAAACAGAAAAACGCCTTCTTAGGTTAGAGCATCCCGACTTTCCCCCCTTAGCTATTGCTATCGACAACCTCCCCCACCAACGTGACACAAAAGAAATAGAAAAAAACAGTCATTCTAATCAATCCCATTATCCACAATGGGTTACATCTACATCAAAATATAATAACAGCACGTTTTTATTTGCAGATCACTCTGCGTTATTTGAAGCCATGAAAAATAACACAATAAAACAACCTGTTATCACGACCGTTAACCTGCCACATTGAGGATTAAAATGACCCACCACCTTAAATCCAAACGCAATCTATTCATTCTAGTTTTTTTTAGCACAGTTCTTATGTCGCCATTATGGGCAGAAGAAGGTATTACTAAAAATACTATCCGTATTGGTGGTGTTTTAGATTTACAAGGTCGCTCCAAAGGGCTTGGCTTAAACATGCAGGCAGGCATTAATGCTGCCTTTAAAGATGCCCTCATTAAAGATCGTCATATAGAATACATCACGCTAAATGACTCCTACACACCCGAAAAAACAATTAAAAGCACAAACGAATTAATCAAGAAAAATATTTTCTTATTTGCAGGAAATGTTGGAACCCCTACCGCAAAAGTATCATTACCTATTCTTGCAGAACATAAAATTCCTGCCGTCGGCTTTTTTACAGGCGCAGGTTTGCTACGCTCAGGAAAGGGGGACATTATTAATTATCGGGCTAGTTATATACAAGAAACGGCAGCTGTTATTAATGCCGCATTAAAAAATGGTATTAAAGCAAAAGAAGTCTGTGCTTATGTGCAAAATGACGCGTATGGCATGGCAGGAATCGAAGGACTTATTAGAGCGCTTGACAGTAACGGTGATAATGATGAGATTATTAGCACACTCAAAAAAATAAAAAGCATAACAGGCGATAACCCTCCAAGAAATAATATCGGTCCTGTTGGTGTGTATCAACGTAATAGTGTCTCCGCACGTTCTGGGTATCTATCGCTAAAGAAATGGGAAAAATCACAAAATACAAGTTGCAAGTTAGTTGTTACCGTTGGTGCATACCAATCAATTACGGAGCTAATTGCTTATAGTCACTATAAACAAGAATCTTGGATTTTTAGTGCTGTTTCATTCACTGGGGCAGAAAATTTCAGGTCTGCATTACAAAAATTCAAAATAAATGATGGCATTATTATGACGCAAGTTGTGCCTTTTTTAGATAGTCCCAAGCCATTAGTACAAAAAGCCAAGCAAAAATTAGGCAATGATTATGGTTATGTCTCTCTGGAAGGCTTTATTGTTGGAAAAATTATCCTCTATGGACTTAGGAAAATTGAAGGTGATATTACACGTGAAAAATTTACTCAAGCAATTCTCGGCTCACGATTTAGTATCGATAAATTAACGCTAGACTTTCTTGAAGACAATCAAGGCTCTGACTTAGTAAATTTAACCACGCTACAACAGGGAGAATGGAAGAATGGCGCAAATGAAATATTTAAACCTGAATCTGTGACTTCACTACGGCATAGTGAATAAGCTATTGATTCATCACGGGTTTAAAAAACACCCGCTTAACCTATGGGTGAAGCTAAGATTTTTTAAAAATACCGTGCTAAACCAATATCTTATCCCCTATTATCCGCATTGAAATCATGGATTCAGGTTAAAATAAAAAAATAATTTTGCAAAAAATATTTAGAATCAGTCACCTATAATATAAATCAAATAAAGACATACGCGAAGGAAGTTATGAATAATCAATTTAGTATTGAAAGCCTTAGTTTAAGAAAACGTTTAACAATATTAGTATTAGTCCCCATTCTACTCACCTTTATACTGGGTGTACTTTCCTTTCGCTCATTAGATAATAATAGAAATACCTTAGATGATATTACAGGAAGAACCGATATGTTGCTGCTAGCACATAATCTACTGGCGAATATTCATGGAAATGTACGCGAGCCCATGTACGATCTAGAAAATGGAAAAATAACATGGGCTGACGGCTTAAAAAAACTCGCAACATCTCGTAAAAAGATAGAAGAGCAATTTAAATTATTTAACACCTACAATGCTATCGACTTGCACGATGGTGACCTTGGTGCTGTTGCAGCACGAGATGCAATGCCAGCTTTCTTATCAGCTGTCGATGATGTCATTAAAATTGTTAAAAATGAAAATAAAGAATACCTCGAACTTTTCATAAGAGAAGAAATGCATGCCCGTATGAGCCCACTGGTTAAGGCTGTTACTCTTCATCAACAAGAAGATATTCAACTAGCCAATAAAGAAATGGCAAAAACCTTAAAACGCACAACGCGGGATAAAAATATTCTTCTTGCACTACTTGGGATCACTCTCTTCTTGTTGATACTCTTAGGTTATTTAGTTTTCCGCTCTATTGCGAAACAAACAAACGCATTAACCTCAACGATTAATGAGCTGAACGAAGGTAATCATAAAGCCCGTACTCATATAAATGGGGAGCATGAGTTATCCTTATTGGGAGACGCTTTAAACCAATTGCTTGATGAGCGAGACACAACAGAAAAAAATATCCGCAAAGAGAATGACGTATTAAATGATTCAGTATTTGGCTTGTTGGAGTCAGTGGCTGAATTAAGTGAGAGAAACTTAACCGTACGAGCAACCGTCACCGAAGATGTTACTGGTCCATTAGCCGATGCTATCAATCAGTTAGCATTAGACACAGCCGATGTCTTAAAAAAAGTACGTAATATTTCTGTTTCCTTAGAAACCACATCACAAACCGTTGACCATCATACCTCCAGTGTAAAACAACTTGCAGAGACCGAACGTAAAGAAGCGCAACAAACATCAGTAGCGGTCAATGAACTTATTGAAAAGCTTAATCAAATTGCCGACTCCTCTGTCTCGGCAAATACAATGGCAGATGAAACAACAGAAGCAACAGAGCAGGCCTATAAGTCAGTATCTAAAACAGTGGATAGTATGACGGAAATTCGTGATACCGTTCAGGAAACAGGCAAACGTATCAAACGTCTTGGCGAACGATCACAAGAAATCACCCGTATTATCGACTTAATCAATACCATCACGGAACGTACTACCGTATTAGCGCTCAATGCGAGTATGCAGGCATTATCAGCAGGCGAAGCAGGCAAAGGATTCTCTGTTAATTCAACGTTTATCAGAAAGCTCGCGTGAGTCAACCGAGCAAATTGCGAATCTTATTAAAAATATCCAGCAAGAGACTCGTATTACTATGAGTACGATGGACAATACAATAGAACAGGTTATTACAGGCTCATCACTAGCAACAGAAGCATCGGAGCAGATGCAACTTACACTCGATGTAACGAAAAAACTAACTCAGTCAGTTGAATCAATCGCGCAAGCGTCTAAAGAACAGGTGGATATTAGTCAGAACCTCTATCTTCGCTCAAATGAAATCTTAAAAGCTACCGCATCGACAGGACAAGAGATGGAGTCTTTAAGTGACCTTACACAGATCATGGTAAGTGACGCGCAAGACTTAGTGGAATCAGTTAATGTATTTAAGTTAGAAACTTCATCTAAAAAAGCCGCTTAGGCATTACCATTGGGGCAATAAATGAGCTTAGATTCTGAAACTAAAACAGCATTAGCTGAAGAGCTAGAAGATGTGGTGATGGAGTTAGTAGGTATTAGCCAACTATCTCCATCAGAAGATGACATCAGCACTGACAGTGTATTTCACTCCACTGAGGCTGAAATTGAGCGACTCAGTGATATTACTGAATTGTATGATTACCCAGAGTTACACACCGTAACGCTGTGGATACATAAGAACCTTCTTAAATTAAAAGCTGATCCAGACTTGTTTTTGCAACACAATGAAGCGGGTCTTTTTTATACATGGATAGAATTAATTGCAACCTCATTGCGTGAGGATGAGCCAGAACTATTACTAGAAGTACAAGAAAACTTACAAAGCAACGATTGGCTTATAAAGATTGACAAAAAAGACTTACTCTCACTCATTGACTCATTAAAAAATGGTTCTGATAATAAAGTCTCTCTTGAAACTGATGAATCAGAACAAAACAACACACCTGAATCAGCCCCAGAAAAGACAACAACAGCAACAGAATCTAGCTATCAACTCGCATGGGCTGACGATGTACACCCTGAACTTTTAGAAGCCTTTTTTATTGAAATACCTGATCTGGTTGCTGACTTTGCAGAACATATCGACAGAATTAGTCAAGGTGGAGAAGATAAAGAAACACACCAATCCGCCGCCCGAGTAGCCCACACGATTAAAGGCTCTAGTGCAGTTGTCGGTATTAGTGCCGTGGCAAGCCTTGCTCATAAATTAGAAGATATACTAGAACACTCCGTTGATAATAAACTCCCTCCCGTAGTTTCTGAGTTACTACTAGAATCTGCCGATTGTTTAGAAGCGATGTTTGATAGCTTAGCGACACAAAGCCCAGCACCAGCAGAGTATCCACAATTATTAGAACAACTTACACAATGGGACAAAAAATTCTCTGATGGTTATGTCGATGAAACCGTTGATGAAGCAACTACCGATGCAGAGAAAATAATTGATAAGCCAAGTGATGCTACACCAGAAAAAACCATTGCTGATGAAGATAAAATCACTGATAAGCCCAGCAATGCAACAATAGAACAAACTATTACTGATGCAGATAAAATCACTGACAAGCCCAGTGATGAAAAAACAGATAAAAATAACACCGAAGAAACAGCCACAGATAAACTAACAGACAAGCCAACCGATAAACAATATCCCCTAGCTTGGAATAAAGATGTTCATCCTGAATTATTAGACGCTTATATGAGCGAAACCCCTGCTCATGTTATCGAAATTGCCCAACTACTTCGGGTAATTAGCAAAGAAAAAGTAGATGCTAAAACCTACAAAAAAGCATCTCGCTTATCACACACCATCAAAGGTACAAGTGCGGTCATTGGTATCACTGCGGTTGCTGATTTTTCTCAGCAATTAGAAGAAATTTTTGACTATGCAGAGGAAAATACGCTACCTAAAAGCCTATCCCCCCTATTAAATGAATCTGCAGATTTACTCGAAAGCCTGTATGACTCACTCTTATCAGAAGGTGTTCCCCCTGCAGAATATCTGCCACTCTACGAAAGGCTATGTGACTGGAAGCAACATATTGATAAGAGCGAAACAAAACAGCAAAGTCCTGAAGAGCCAGCCGTTAAAAAGAAACAGAGTAAAGCAGACAAACAGGAAAAAGATCAATTAGATGATGAGCCAAGCATCTCATCCACTCCTTTAAAGATCGATCTTCCTCCGCTACAAGACCTACTCTCAACCGCAATGCCTGTCGTACCGCCTGTTGCCCCCCCACCCGCAGCAAAAATACAACGCGCTAATTTAAATGAGTCTACCTTACGCATCCCTGTTTCGATCATCGAACAGCTATTAAATTTTTCCAGTGATTTAATCACTACCAATACGCAGTTAGCAGATCATGTTGATTCATTGCTTGCTGAACGAAAAAATACCAGCGAACGCAACGAGCGTATTCGCACGATGTTAGATGAACTAGAGTGGGCGGTTAATCAACAGTCATCCAAAAATAATAAGCCATCAAACAGCCAGAAAAAAACCGACTTTGATAACTTAGAAATGGATAGTTACAACGAACTACACAGTATTACAGGGTTGCTATCGGAGTCGATTGATGATGAGCGAGAAACATCCATTTCACTTTTACAGAAGCTAAATGAACTCAAAGGACAAATTCACACCCAAAAAAGCATCAGCAGAGAGCTAAACAATACGGTGCTTAATATGCGGATGGAGCCAATAAAAATTCTAACACCACGTCTAAAACGTATTGTACGTGAAACCTGTCGCAGTACAGGAAAACAAGCTAAATTAGAAATTATTGGCGATGATCTATCAATAGATACTGATGTTATAAAAGGACTGATTGACCCGCTATTGCACTTACTACGCAACGCGGTAGATCATGGAATTGAGTCACCCAAGAATAGAAAAAAACAGGGAAAGGATAAAACAGGGAAAATATTACTAACATTTACCCAGCAAGGCGATCAGGTTGTTCTTACTTTAAAAGATGATGGTGTAGGGATAGATGCCGAAAAAATCTATCAAACGGCCATTAAAAAAGGAATCATCAACAAAGCGAGCAAACTATCTAAAGATGAAAAGCTACGCTTAATTTTAGAAGCAGGATTTTCCACACAAGAGACAGTGACTGATATTTCAGGGCGAGGTGTGGGTATGGATGTTGTTAATACGGCAGTCAAAAATATGTCGGGAAACATCACTATATCCAGTACGAAAAACAAAGGCAGTGAAATACAACTACAAGTCCCACTTACACTATCTGCCGCCAATGTTCTCTTAGTAAAAGTTCTCAATAATACGGTTGCCATTCCAAACTCATCAATTCATCAGATACATTACCTCACTCAAGATGAACTGATCTCTAAAGACAAGCGTTTATTTGTTGTGTTTCAAAAACAAAACATCCCCCTACTCTCTTTATCTTCTTTATTAGATTGGAGTGACACAGCCTATTCTCAAGATAAAAATCAGTCAGTTATTATTGTTGAACATCAAACAAAATATTTTGCTTTGTACGTAGATGAAATATTAAAACCACAAGAAATAACACTTAAAACCTTAAAACCGTGGATGACTAATGTTAAAGGGGTTAACGGTGTTTGCCTATTAGCCAATGGTGTGGTTTCACCCGTATTAAATATGTTTGATTTATTGCGTACATTGGATACGAATAGTGTATCTTCTACTCAGAATAATGATGCTGAAATAAAGGATACAAAGACAAATAAAATTTTAGTTGTAGATGATTCTTTAAGTAATCGCAAAGCATTAAGTTTAATGTTGCAAGCCTTAGATTATGATGTATCCACAGCCATTGATGGCTTTGATGCGTTACAGAAAATAGAAAAAACAGTGTTTAAACTCATTATTACCGACTTAGAAATGCCTAAAATGGATGGGCTGGAATTAGTAGAATCATTACGTTCTTGGTCAAAAACACAACAACTTCCTGTTATAATGGTTACCTCTCGCAGTACAGAGAAGCATCGCGTACTTGCAGACCAAGCAGGAGTTAATGCCTATTTAACCAAACCTGTCGATAATGCCACCTTAAAATCAACTGTAGAGCACTTTTTTCTTGAAAATAATCTTAATATGCAACAAAAGCTTGAAGGATAAACATGAGTAACTCAAATAGCATTGGTATTTGTTTTTTTGGTTTACCCACTAAAGACATGGCGGTCTTTGATCGTGTTATCGAATTTATCGCAAAAAAAGGGAAAAAATTCCATAAATGCCCCGCTGAATTTGCAGATATATTTTTAGTTAACGATTCACCAGAATCGCTAGAGCTTGCTAATAAACAACGTAAATTACAGCTTATTATTAGTGTTAGTGATAGCAATGACTGTACTTTTGGTGACTATAATATTAAACGTCCCCTCCTCATTACGCGCGTCATGCGTGCATTTGATGAGAGTAGTAAATTATGTAAAACAGCAAAAACAGAAACCAATAAAGCGACTAATCCCGTTGAAGAAACAGTAACTCAAAACTCACAACAAACAGATAAGCACTATGATTTTCATGCCTTAGTTGTAGACGATAGTGCCGCAATTAGAAAACAACTGGAAATAGAGCTACGTGACACAACGATTAGCGCAGACTATGCAAACTGTGGCAAGGAAGCGTTGGAAAAAATAGAGAACAATAAATACGATCTAATTTTCTTAGATATTATTATGCCTGATATCGATGGATATGAAGTCTGTAAACAGTTACGTCAAAAAAAGAACTATAAAAAAACCCCTGTTATTATGCTAAGTGGAAAAACAAGCCCATTAGATGAAGTCAACGGCATTCTAGCTGGTGCATCAACCTATTTATTAAAACCTGTGCAACATGCTGATTTCCAAAAAACACTGACACGTATTTCTAAATGGCTTAATGAGTTTGCCTGAGTTCTAAGAAACCATACCAATTTCAGCTTGGATATTAACAATTGACTGATACAAGCGTATTGACTCAGGAATAACATCCCATTTATATTGATGACCTTCAAAAGTATTACCATAAAATCCTGGTAGCCCAAGATTATAGCGTGCGCCAGTATATTTGGGGTTTGTTAAATTATTGATAGCCGTAACAATACCTAATCCTGATGCCATTTCTACGTCATACCATGTTAAATAATCATCAATATAGGTCATGCCATGATATTCATGTATCACGCAACAATTAACCGCGACAGGCTTCCCATTTAATAGATATTTATCTATTTTCATAACTGCTCTGCCTGTTGCTTCTATTTCTCGCAACCAACTAAGCACTCGCTTTATATGCTCTTTATCATAAGCATTACGTTTTTCCCATACTGCTTGCATCCAATGCCAAGCATTTTCTACATCATCTAAATTACCTTGCTCTATTGCATATTTTTTTGCAGCTTTTAATTTACGTTTAAAATCTTTGCGACGAGACGTTGATAACTCTGATAAATATGCCTCCCTTGATAAGCAGTAAGCACTGGCAGTTTCTTCTAAATAAGAGTACGGACAAGCATGAGGGATAACATCAACATCAAAATACAAAATAGAGCGATCCAATAAATTCTCAAGATCAGCAATAACATTGCTAGCACCTGGGGTATAGGTCGGTGAAATAGGTGGAGAAGGAGGAATAGCGGGGATGTAAGACGCGATTGTCCCCTGCGTATTAATCCCTAAAGGAATATAACCTGTGGGGCTTCCATATCTATCACGACTCACTAAAAGGTAAGAATCACTTAAATCAGGATAGTTAAGTAATTCTTCTATAAGATTGGGAGCAGCATATAAAGTACCATCATCCAATAGTTTGACAATAGCTAGGTCGTCATCATTCATCAAATCAATCAGCCTTACTTAATATGTTCTAAGATTCCATCCAATTCATCTAAATTATTGTAGGCAATCACTAGCTTTCCTTTGCCCTTTGCATTGTATTGAATATCGACACTTGCACCCAAGGTTTCACTAAGTGATCGTTCAAGCTTGCTCACTTCCACGGGCTTAGTTTTGGGGGTTGGTTTTTCAGGATTATCTAACTTATTTAAAATATTTTTAACTAATCGCTCGGTATCACGTACTGACATTTGACGCTCAGCTACTTTATGTGCTGTTTCAAATTGAAGATCACCTTTTAACGCTAATAATGCCCGCGCATGCCCCATATCTATTTTTTTATTATCAAGAAGCTCTTTAGTACCTTCTTCTAACTCTAATAAACGTAAAAGATTAGTGACCGCAGTGCGTGATCGCCCAACTGAGTCTGCTGTTTGCTGATGTGTTAAACCAAATTCACTAATTAGACGACTCATGGCAATGGCTTCTTCCAAGGCATTTAAGTCTTCACGCTGAATATTTTCAATCAGTGACATTGCCGCTGCGGCTTGATCAGGAATATCACGCACAATCGCAGGAATATCATGCAAGCCTGCGATTTGAGCCGCGCGCCAACGACGTTCACCTGCAATTAATTCATAAGTACCTGATTCAAGACGACGTACAATAACGGGCTGCACTAAACCCTGCGCCTTAATTGACTCGGCTAACTCTTGTAAAGCATCGGGGTCTATATTTAAACGGGGTTGATATTGACCTTTTTGAATTTTTTCGATGGGTAATTGTTTGAATTCTGTCTCATTACCTGATTCATCTTCAGTAGATGCCACCGAACTCAGTAGCATATCTAAACCACGACCTAATCCTGGCTTCTTTGCCATTATTTTTATTCCTTTATGCTGCCGCGGAATCTATGCGGCTGGAGTCTTTACGGATAATTTCTGCAGCAAGTGCAAGATAAGCAAGAGAGCCACTTGAACGTTTATCATATACTAATACAGGTAAACCATGACTCGGTGCTTCGGCTAAGCGTACATTACGTGGGATAGCTGTATCGTAAACTTTATCACCAAAATGCTGATTTAATTGCAGTGACACGTCTCGCGCTAAATTATTACGTGGATCGTACATAGTACGCAATATACCTTCAATATCTAAGTTACTATTCGCATTATCACGAATGGTATTAATTGAACCAATCAAGGCAGATAAACCTTCCAAGGCATAATATTCGCACTGCATGGGAATAAGCACACCATCAGCAGCGACTAAGGCATTTACCGTTAATATATTCAAAGATGGCGGGCAATCAATCAAAATATAATCGTAATTATCATGAATCGCCTCTAATACAGAGCTTAAACGAAATTCACGACGTTCTTCATCCATCAAACTAATTTCTGCAATTGTCAAATCAGGGCCACCTGCTAATACATCAATATCAATATCAGGAGAGGTTTGAATCGCATTTTTTATATCCGCCTTACCAAGAAGTACATTGCTTAATGCTTCTGGCGGATTATGTTTATCTAAACCTAATCCAGTGGTTGCGTTTCCCTGTGCATCCATATCAATTACAAGGATTTTTCTTTTTACAGAAACAAGTGATGCAGCAAGATTCACACTGGTTGTTGTCTTACCAACGCCGCCTTTTTGATTAGCTACTGCGAGTACTTTAGCCATGATAAAATCCTTAGAATGGAAGTAGACTGTCTTGATTTATAAATTACTCAGTCAAGTGGGCTAAACAGTAGCAAAGTCTCCGAAAAAAGGGAAACATTGAAATACTTGCCTTCGCCTAAATCTCAATCATAAACCTTACTAATCACTTTACATATAAGCCCCAATAGATTGATTATTAACAAATACATATTACAAAACAAAAAGAGTCATTTCTGACAAAATGGTAAATTAGACTAAAAATATATTACAACACAATTATTCAAGAAACTTTTTGATTGTGGTGACTTTGTGAGCCTTTAGAAACTTGACTTTAATAGCGATAGTTTGCGCTGGACAATACCTAAGTGAAGCCGTACTATTTCGCCATTTTTAATAAATAATAGTGTTATTCAGTTAGACAACAATCAAAAGTAGCCTCTACTTCAACACATTATTAGCTTTCAGATTTCAGAATTTCAGCAGCACGTTGAAATTCTCTTAACATATAAACAGGTTGTATTATGCGTAGTCATCTTTGCGGGTCAGTTGACGAGTCCTTATTGGATCAAGAAGTTACTTTATGTGGTTGGGTAAACCGTCGCCGAGATCACGGTGGTGTTATTTTTGTCGATTTACGTGATACCAAAGGCTTAGTACAAATTGTTTTCAATCCTGATGATAAAGAAATGTTTGCACTTGCAGAGTCTATTCGTAATGAACATATTTTGCGTATAGCTGGTCGTGTCAATGCTCGCCCTGAAGGCATGATCAACGACAAAATGCAAAGTGGTAAAATTGAAGTAATCGCGAATACCTTAGAAATCCTAAGCGCATCGAATACACCACCGTTTCAACTCACCGACGATGTAAACGAAGATACCCGCCTAACCTATCGTTACGTTGACTTGCGTCGTCCAGAAATGCAACAACGCATGAAAACACGCGCTAAAATGACCTCTATTATGCGTCGTTTCTTAGATGATCGTGATTTTCTCGATATTGAAACACCGATGCTAACCAAAGCAACACCAGAGGGCGCGCGCGATTATATCGTACCAAGTCGCACACACCCTGGAAACTTCTTTGCACTACCACAATCACCACAACTGTTTAAGCAGATGTTAATGATGGGTGGCATGGATCGTTACTACCAAATTGCGCGTTGTTTCCGTGACGAAGATTTACGTGCCGACCGTCAACCTGAATTCACGCAAGTCGATGTTGAAATGTCGTTTGTAAACTCAGAAGACATTATGGGCAATATGGAAGAGATGATTCGTCAGCTATTTAAAGAAATTAGCAATGTTGACCTTCCTGAAAAATTTCCTCGCATGACCTACGCAGAAGCAATGGATCGTTTTGGCTCAGACAAGCCTGATATGCGTAATCCGTTAGAGCTAATCGAAGTAAGCGATGAAATGAAAGACGTTGATTTTAAAGTCTTCTCTGGACCTGCAAATGATGAAGGCAGTCGAGTAGCGGCATTACGTGTACCTGGAGGCAACACCCTATCACGTAAAAATATCGACACTTACACCAAATTTGTCAGCAATTACGGCGCACGCGGTCTTGCTTATATCAAAGTTAATACATTGGCTGACGGCGTTGCAGGTTTACAGTCCCCTATTCTTAAATTCTTGCCCGATGACGTTGCCATAAGCATTATGGAAAAAGTAGGCGCACAAGATGGTGACCTTGTTTTCTTCGGCGCAGACAAAGCTAATATTGTAAACGACGCATTAGGCGCATTACGTGAGCAACTTGCTAAAGACCTTGAGCTATTAGAAGGCGACTGGGCACCGCTTTGGATTGTAGACTTCCCAATGTTTGAATGGAGCGAAAAAGATAACCGCTTCCAAGCACTGCATCATCCTTTTACCGCACCAACCTGTAGCGCAGAAGAACTACGTGAAAACCCAGCAACCGCATTATCCGATGCTTACGATATGGTCATCAACGGTTATGAAGTGGGCGGTGGTTCTATTCGTATTCACGATTCCAAAATGCAAGCAACGGTCTTTGAGGTATTAGGTATTTCAGAAGAAGAAGCAAATGAAAAATTTGGCTTCTTACTACAAGCACTAAAATTTGGCTGCCCTCCATTGGGTGGACTAGCCTTTGGTTTAGATCGTTTAGTGATGCTAATAACACATACGGATTCAATTCGTGATGTCATCGCCTTCCCGAAAACACAAACAGCAGCATGTCCTTTGACAAATGCCCCAGCAGACGTGCCTCGCAAGCAATTACGTGAATTATCCGTACAAGTAAAATTATCTGAGCAAGCTAAAACATAAATTTTCCGTGTATTCCGTGTATTCCGTGGTTTGAAAATAAGTGCTATCAATCGTTTAAAACCACGGAATACACAGAACAACACGGAACTAGGATAAACACGCATGAGTGTCGATAGCATTGACTACAGCAATATTCCATTTTATGACGATACACACGCTATCGTAACAATAGATGACAGTAGCTTAGTCATTAACCGTATCAAAACACCTTTTGGTGAATTATTAGCAGGGGCAAGCACAAAAGGAATCTGCTTACTAGAATTTACTGATACCAATCGCATAGCAATGCAATTATCACGTTTAAAAAAAGCCCCTGTGAAATCAGTGATACAGGGTACAAGTGAATACTTCGCAGCACTTAATACACAGCTTCAAGACTACTTTTCAGGAAAACTACAAACGTTTGATATTCCCTTAGACATCCAAGGCACTGACTTTCAAAGACAAGTATGGGATGCACTACAAACTATTCCTTATGGCGAAACACGTTCTTATCAACAACAAGCCATTGCAATCAATCACCCTAAAGCAGTCCGCGCTGTTGCCAATGCGAATCGTAATAATAAAATCAGTATTATTATTCCCTGTCACCGTGTTATTGGTAAAAATGGCTCAATGACGGGCTATGGCGGAGGAATATGGCGTAAGGAATATTTATTAGCATTGGAAATGGGGGAAATGCCCGATATTATTACATTTCCCAGCACATGAAGACTGGCTAAACAATAGTAAACTATCCGCACCCTTCGACAAGCTCAGGGAGCTA
>QOAQ01000021.1 GCA_003972955.1 Aquificaceae bacterium | reverse complement strand
ACGCTCAAACAGCTTGCCCTGCTGATCCATTTTTACTTGCAAATGCTCGGCGCGGTTAGAATGGGAACTACTGCTTCGCACTCGCTATCGCATCGTGCTATTTGTGCTTAAACGCACAAATAGAAATCTAAAGTGCGTAACATCAGTTAAATAACTAGAGGAAGATAACGCAGAATTTTTGTTTCAGGTTGGGTGATCTCAAGAGGCGCATAGTCATTCTACGCAACGATTTGAGATCATTCAAGCTGGGACAAAAAAGCAAGTTAAGTTCCTCTAGTTATTTAGTTCGGAGTCCTTAAGTTCTAATAGGACTTAAGGCTTTTTATATTTTTCTAGCCGCAAGGCTCTAACTGTCGAGAAGGCTACCAATATCATTCTCCCCATAATGGCTGAAGCCTCGTAACCAGCTAAACTACTTTTGGTTTATATGCGTCTTGTCATTGTATAGCTTTGTTGCGATCAAGCGTTTTTGATAACGTGACTGCACAACCTCAACCACTACAATCACGGTAATAACTAGGTAGAATGTGCCTTTACTCATGGGTGTTATTTCTGTGCCAAATAAGGTCAAGTGTGATATATGCCCGCCCTCTGACAGTAACATCACGCCAACTAATAATAAGATAAATAAGCCAACCACTTCATACATACGGTTTTTCTTTAAAAACTCGGTGACGTGATCTGATAACCAGATCATCAAGATTCCACCAATAATAATCGCCGCTGCCATCACAATAAAGTTATCACTTAGCGCCATTGCACTAAGGATTGAATCGAATGAGAAAACCGCATTCATAATCACTATCCAGATTAAGGAGACTGTAAATGAGCGTGGCTTACGCTTTGAATTTTCATCTTCTTCTAACATCAGCATATGATTTATTTCTTTAAGGGCTGTGTAAATAATGAAAATCCCCCCGATAAAGACAATTAAGCTATGCAAAGTAAAATGCCCTGCAAAAATCCCACGATAGTCAATGGAGAAAAGCACATCTTGAAATAAAGAAATGACTTTCATTAACACGAACAATAAAGCAACACGTAAAATAACCGCTAAACCAATACCCAAGCGACGCAGTTTCGCTTGTTTAGATGCTTCTACACGTTGAGACTCTAGTGCAATATAAAGTAAGTTATCAAAACCTAGCACTGCTTGTAATAATACGAGCATTCCCAAGGTAAAAAGATTTTCGATGGTAAATAAACCGTCCATTATTCCGTCCCTAATGATCTATCTAGTAAAAATTAGTAGTTTAGCACAAGCTAAAAATCACCTTTTTAAAGTGTTATTTTTCCCACAACTGACTAATCGCCGCAATCCCCTGTGCGCCATTGCTCCTAGCGAGAGCAATATCTCCTTTGCCCAATCCTCCCAGCGCATACACAGGCATATTGACCTGTTTCACGGCTTTACGAAACCACTCCCAACCTCTAGCTTTTGCCTCAGGATGTGAACTGGTTGCTTGGATGGGGGATAAAAACACAAAATCTATGGCTAATTCTTGTGCTTTTTTTAGTTCTACTTCGTTATGGCAAGCCGCAGATAGTAAGGTTACATTAGGGCGTGTATTTTGTGCTAGTAGCTGATAGCTAGTGAGGTGTAAGCTTTGTAATGATAATGATAAATTGTCAGGCGGAGAATTTAACACAAGGCGACATTGATGCGCTTTACATTGCTGAGATAGCCATGTTGCACGCCTTATATAGTCAGACTTCGACAGTGTTTTAGCACGATATTGAATCAGCTTTATACCGTTATCTAAACAACGTAATACACCCTGTTTAAACAGGTTTTCATCATCAATCTCAGGTGTAATTAGGCAGCTATCAGGAAGTGTTAAAGCCTGTAGTATTGGCTTGTTCGCCGCAGGAAAGGGGTAATTGTTGAGTTCATTTGGCATTACCCAGCGGATGGGTTGCCCCTCTTTTCCATGGGCTTCACCCTGCCATTTGTTTACCTCAAATACATCGAGAAAAATGCTAATATCAGCATAATGATGTTGTATCTGGATTAAAGGAGTGGCTGTTGTGATGTGAATGCCTAACTCTTCATCTAATTCGCGCGCAAGGGCTTGTTGAGCGGTTTCTCCTGCTTCAACTTTACCGCCAGAGAATTCCCATTTACCGCCTTGATGCTGTTCGTTTGCCCGTTGAGCGATCAATATTTTATTATTTTTATCCCGAATAATGGCAACCACGATATGTTTCATCGTTAGCGTGGTTTTAATTCTTTATGATAATAATTGAGTGGCACAAAATCAGCCACGCAACGCATCACAGGAATCCACTCTGCAAGGTGTTTTGCGGTAAAAATTCGCCCCTCATGTTCATTTTCAAAAACGCCATCATGCAATAACACCGTGCCATTTCGTCCTGAACACATTTGAGTCATCACATTATCTAAAATTTTAGTACCGTGTTGATTTTTCTTGTCCCAATCAAAGCCTGACATCTCCCAACCGATATGCGTGAAACCATTTTGTTTTAAGGCTTCCATCACTTGAGGCTTATCTTTTTGATTAAACCAACCGTCTCCATAAGGTAAACGAAACGGGGCAGGTTCGGTGGTAAAAAAGGGCTGTAAAATTTGTTTTGAACGTTGGATATTAGATTGCAACTCAGCGGGGGATAACTGCGAGTGATGTAAATGTTGATAGCTGTGTGAACCAATTAAATGCCCTTCTTGCTTGATACGTTTAAGCGTTTGACGACGTTGCAGACACAACTGTAAAGACTGGCAATTATTTTTATTACGCCCATGAGAACAGCGTTGGCGGTACTGCTGACAATCGACTTTATTGCCTAAAATAAAAAAAGTAGCAGGAATATGTTCACGCTTTAAAGTATCCAACACTTGTGGCGTAACACTGCCTACGCCGTCATCAAAACTTAAGTGTATTTTGAAGCGTTTATCAACGGGACAATTGTATTTTTTTTTGTAGTAATCACAGTCTTGTGCCATGACAGATGAGATTAGAAAAAGGCTGAGTAATAAACTGCTTATAAATAATTTAAGGATTGAAGTCATAGGGAGGTTTTTATTTGGTTCAGAGAGGGTTAGGAACGGATATAAAATAAATTAAGGGATTAAAAGGTCATGGTATTAATCGGTGATTCTTCTTCTATTACCCGCCCCTTCACTTCGCCTGTACTGAGCGAAGTCGAAGTGAAGAGACGGTGATGACGCACAACACCGTAGGTTAATACCACAACCATACTAAATATTTACTTCTCCAACTGCGAAACATCTCTAACCGCGCCCCGAGCGGCAGAGGTAGACATCACAGCATAGGCACGTAATGCTTGAGAGACGTGTCTATCGCGCCCGATTGGTTTCCACGCATCTGCACCTTTTGCTTCCATTGCAATTCTTCGTGCGGCTAAGTCATCATCACTAATTTTTAGTTCGATGCTACGTTCTGGGATATTAATATCAATGGTGTCACCTTCTTCAACAAGCCCTATCGCACCGCCCTCTGCGGCTTCTGGTGAGGCGTGTCCGATGGATAAACCCGATGTCCCACCCGAAAAACGACCATCGGTAATTAAAGCACAGGCTTTGCCTAATCCTTTTGATTTTAGATAGCTGGTTGGATAGAGCATTTCCTGCATTCCAGGGCCTCCGCGTGGGCCTTCGTAACGAATAATCACCACGTCACCTGCCACGATTTCATCGGCTAAGATCGCGGCTACCGCAGCATCTTGTGATTCAAAAATACGCGCTCTGCCTGTAAAGGTGAAATTATCTTCATCTACACCTGCTGTTTTTACGATACAGCCATCCAACGCGATATTGCCGTAAAGTACCGCTAAACCACCCTCGCTTGAGTAGGCGTGTTCGATGTCGCGAATACAGCCATTTTCAACATCAATATCTAAGGTTTCCCAACGTTTATTTTGGCTGAAGGCGGTTTGTGTTGGTACATTGCCCGGCCCTGCTTTAAAGTAGGTCAAGACCTCTTCATCTGTTGTGCGACGAATATCCCATTTTTCAATCGCCTCGCCCATGGTGGCACTATGGATGGTTTTACAGTCTGTATTAATCAGTCCACCGCGCTCAAGCTCGCCTAATAAGCGTAATACACCACCCGCACGATGTACGTCTTCCATGTGGAATAGCTGTGTGGCAGGGGCTACTTTACTTAAATTAGGTACGATACGTGACAAGCGATCCATATCATCCATGGTAAAGTCAACTTCTGCTTCGTGCGCTGCCGCGAGTAAATGCAAAACGGTATTGGTTGAACCGCCCATGGTAATATCTAAACACATGGCATTTTCAAAGGCTTCAAACGTGGCGATACTGCGCGGTAAAACGCTGTCATCATCGTCTTCATAGTAATGTTTTGCAAGACCGACAATTTCACGCCCTGCCCGTAAAAAGAGTTCTTCGCGGTCGGCATGTGTGGCGAGTAGTGATCCATTTCCTGGTAGCGCCAAGCCAAGTGCTTCTGTCAGACAGTTCATGGAGTTCGCGGTAAACATACCTGAGCAAGAGCCACAGGTAGGACAAGCGGAACGCTCCATGTTCATCACATCATCATCAGAGACATTATCATCTGCGGCGGAGACCATCGCATCCACAAGGTCTAAATGAATTTCTTGCTCACCTATTATACTTTTTCCTGATTCCATTGGCCCACCCGAAACAAAGATCACGGGGATATTTAAGCGCAATGCTGCATTTAACATGCCAGGGGTGATTTTGTCGCAGTTGGAGATACAGACTAGCGCATCCGCACAGTGTGCATTCACCATATATTCAACCGAATCGGAGATAATTTCGCGTGAAGGCAAGCTATACAACATGCCCGCATGACCCATCGCAATACCATCATCCACCGCAATGGTATTAAATTCTTTAGCAACACCTCCTGCTTTTTCGATCTCGCGCGCTACTAATTGCCCCATGTCTTTTAAGTGAACATGACCTGGTACAAACTGTGTAAATGAGTTGGCAATGGCAATAATTGGTTTATCAAAATCACCATCTTTCATACCTGTGGCGCGCCACAATGCACGTGCGCCCGCCATATTACGTCCATGAGTTGTTGTACGAGAGCGATATTCAGGCATTGTATTCTCCAAATTTTTTAATATTTTTAAGATAGACCGCTTATTCTACCTTTATAGAAATTTAATAGTGAACAAATTTGTATATTTATTGTCTATATTTACTGCTGAAAAAATGATAATTAGAACATTTAAAGAGGACAACGATATGGAAGTCATTGCACAACTAGGGTTAATTCTTTTATTTTTATCATTATTTATGGTGATAATCTAAACCCAATAATCCAAGGCTAAACCAATAAATACCGCCATACCAAACCAGTTATTATTTAAAAAGGCGGTAAAGCATTGCTTCGGCTCGCGGTCTTTTATCAGCTGTTGTTGATATACCGCGAGTCCTGTCGCTACCGCGATACCTGCATAGTAAACCCATCCACGTGATGCCAGTACCCCAATGAGTATCAGCAAGAGCAGTGATAATCCCTGCAATATGCCAATAATCAGCTTATCTTTCTCTGCGAATAAAATAGCGGTTGATTTTACGCCTATTTTTAAATCATCTTCACGATCGACCATGCCGTACATGGTGTCGTAGGCGGTTGTCCATAGCAGAGTCACTGCAAATAATAACCATGCGATAAAAGGCGGAGCGTCAGCTGTTACGGCGGTAAATGCCATTGGTACAGACCACGCAAATGCTGCGCCTAAATGTACTTGAGGCAAGGAGTGGTAACGCTTCATAAAGGGATAGCTTGCTGCTAATAATAAGGCAACCGTTGAGAGTAAAATAGTGGCGAGATTAAGTTGCAACACCAAGATAAAGGCAACAAAAGATAATACCGCAAACACCATTAAAGCTTCTTTAGGACTGATTGCACCTATCGCTAATGGACGGTTTTTAGTACGCTCAACTTTGCCATCGACCTTACGATCTGCAAAATCATTAATCGCACACCCCGCCGAACGCATGGTAAATGCACCTAAGGCAAAAATAATCAATAATTTAACATCAGGAATGCCATTTGATGCTAACCATAAAGCCCATAAGGTTGGCCACAACACTAAATACGTGCCAATCGGACGATCAAAACGAATCAGTTGTAGATAATAAGGAAAATGCTCCTTAATGGTTGAGACTAACATCCGCTATCACTGTCCACATTAAGACGCTCTACAATATTACCCTTGACTAAATGCTCTTCTAAAATTTCATCAATATCGTCTTCGTCAATAAAGCTATACCAAACCGCTTCGGGATACACCACCATCACCGGCCCAAGTTCACAGCGATTTAAGCAACCTGCGGTGTTAATACGCACCTGCCCTGTACGGACTAGACCCAGCTCTTTGCTGCGTTTTTTCATATAATCACGCATGGCTTGTGCATTATGATTCTGACAACATTGAGAGCCATCTTCGCGTAGGTTAGTGCAAATAAAAACATGGTGTTGGTAGTGGGACATGGGGAGCACCTTTGATAAATATTTTAGTTTATATTATTTGTCCGCTTCTTAGATAAGCTCAGAGAGTTCGTCGAAGGGGGGGTAGTGATGAAGCATAACAGCATAGATTAACACCATTGCCACAAATAATTTCACACCTAAAAAGTGAGCTTTTCATATATTTTTATATCTATTCCAGCATCAACCATATAAGTAAAATGCTTATCCAACGTATAAATCGGTGTTTTATATTGAATCGCATTTTGTGCTATTAATAAATCAGGAATACCAATGCCACTTGAGCCAGACTTCATACACAGCACTTGATAAGCAACAATCTCTACCCAGTTTGCATTTATTGTATTGTTCTTAATTTTTTTCAATAGTCGAACAACGGCTTTCTCATTTCTAATCATCAACAAGGGCAGAAGCTCGCTTAAAACCAGATCATTTATAACAATTAAATTATTGTCGATAAGGCAATCTAGCTTCTCTGAATTTTCACCTGAACGAAAATAGTCGATCCATACAGAAGTATCAACCAACACTTCCATTATGAACGATCTCTAATCTGGTCAAAATCAATATCCAAATTAATTCTGCCTTTAAATTTTTTCAATTCAGAAAGCTCTGCTTTTCTTATAAGCTCTTGAAGTGCCAAAATAATAACCTGTGTTTTTGTTTTTATTTGTGCAAGTGTCATCGCCTTTTGCATTAACTCTTCTGGTAAATCTAATGTTGTTCTCATCTGTTACACCGAATAATTTATATGCACTAAATATAGTTTTTATATGCATAAAAATCAAGATTCATCACTTTTCCAAAATCACAAACGCCTGCTCCACCCTATTGCCTAATTCGTCCACTAATACTACGGTATGTTTTCCTGCCTTTAAATACACTGCTTTTTCATGGAATAACTGCGTTGCACCGAGGTATTGATTATCTACATGCCAGAAAATCTGCCGTTCTTTATTGCGGTGTATGGCTTTAAAGACGACTTTACTGCGCTCTCCCGCTAGGTCGGTGGGTATGTATATTTGTGTATTACGCCGCGGGTAAAGCAGGCGGATGATGTTATCATTTGCTACGCCACTTTCTAGGCTTTTACAATCATCGCGCCATTCGGGTAGGGGTTTATAATTGGCGTGATGTTGTTGGTAAAAGTTTGCTTGGTCGGGAGGGAGTACAAACCACGAGAGATGTTGCATTTTACTCACCGACTCACATTCACTATTTACTCGCTTTAAAACGCCACCTTCTGTCACCACATGAATACGTTGATGATAAGGGCTGATGCGGTCAAAATGGCTGTTTTTAGGAATCCAATACGGTGCTGATGCACAGTTTTCATTTGCTAAAAAACCATCATCGCGGCAAATTTTAATCTGCTTCATTTGCCCGACTGGTTTTGTAAACCAATCATTTTTTAATGACAAACGATTAAACACATCAAATAAAATAGGCGCAGCCACTTTTACCCCCGTTAACTCCTGACGACCTTCGCCCTCGGCATTCCCTACCCAGACACCCACGGTATACTGTGGGGTTGTGCCAATCGCCCATGCATCGCGGTGTCCGAAGCTAGTGCCTGTTTTCCATGCGATTTTATGGCTGCTGCTAAAATTACGCCAATAGCCGTCCTCATTCGGTCGGGTAACGTCTAACAAGGCTTGCAAGGTCATCCATGCGCTGGCGGGGGATATTTCTGTACGGCGTGTACTGTGTGTTTTGCCATCACGCAACACCGTCGCAACACGGTAATGAATCGCGTTTACAGGTGCATTTTTCTGGGCGATATAGGCGAGATTGGCGTATAAATTCGTCAACTCCCACAAAGTGGTTTCCGCTCCCCCTAAAATAAGCGGCAAGCCATAGTCTCGTGCTTTGCGATGTAAGGTTGTCATGCCCATTTGACGTAAAAAACCTAAAAAACTCTCCACACCGTGCAAGCTCAATAAATTCACCGCAGGAATATTTAACGAACGCGCTAATGCCTGTTTTGCGCGTACTGCGCCCTGAAATTGACGGTCAAAATTCTTTGGTCGATAGCCAGAGTAACGCACAGGTGTATCGGCAACTAAGGTCTCGGGTAAAATCTGCCCCTGTTCTATCATACGGGCAAATAAAAACGGCTTTAAGGTGCTTCCTGTACTGCGAGGACGATGAATTAAATCAATCGCTTGCCCATGTTTTTTGGCATGGGAAGATGGCGCATTCCCCACATACGCCAAGGTCTCAAAACTGTGATTATCCATCACCACAATCGATAAATTATGTACATTACTCAATGCCAAGGTTTCCGCATGATGTGTCGCTAGTTGAAGAATACGTTGTTGCAAGCGCTTATCAATGGAGGTGTGAAAACGCGTTTGCTGCGGATGCCGTGCGATTAAGGTATCTAATAAATGGGGTGTTAAACGCGGTAAGTCGTTGGGTTTATGCGGCAACGGTTCGATAATTGCCAGATCGTATTCCAACTTAGGTAACTGCTGTTGTTGGTATAATTTTTTCAGCAAGCGGTTACGTTTTTTAAGTAATTTCTGCCGATGCCGTCCAAGATGAATTAAGGAGGGGCTATTTGGTAATACCGCCAACATCGCACTTTCTGCCCACGACAACTGCTCAGGGGTACGCCCAAAATATCGCCAAGAAGCTGCCTCTAATCCCACGACATTACCACCAAACGGCGCATGACTACTGTATAAGGCTAAAATTTCCTGTTTGCTATACGCCAACTCCAAACGCATCGCTTTAAACAATTCTTTAAACTTCTCCCACACGGTACGGCGCGGGTTATGCTCGGCAAGACGAATGACTTGCATCGACAAGGTACTACCACCACTCACCACATGACCTTGTTTGATATTCAAATAAAAAGCACGCGCGATGGCGAGCGGGTCAACACCAAAATGAGACTGAAAGCGTTTATCTTCAAAAGCAATAATCGCGGTCGCAAATTTCTTTGGGGTATGCCTTAAAGGTGGGAAACGCCACTGCTCATCGGTGGAAATATGTGCGCCAAGTAATTGATTATTTTTGCTTAAAACAATGCGGGATAGCGGGTCGTTGAATAAGGGCTTTGGCAGGGAAAACCAGAAGAGCATGAAGCTGATGCTGAAAAGAGCTAGTACTCCAACAATATTGTATTGATGGAGTATTAGGAGTATTAGCAATTTTAGACGAGACCGTTGTGTTCGGAACGCTGAAGCGTTCAACCTGCATTCCCACACTGGAGCATGGGAGCGAATTTTGTTCGCTATCCATTTCATACTCGTTCTCCACTCCCCATTAAAAAACTAAAAACTGCTGCATTAAAGCAAAAGAGAGCAAACCCACTATAATTGTTAAAAACAGATGTCGAGTGATGATAGGGAAAAAGGTGGCAGATGCTAATAGCGTGATAGCAATAAATTGTGAAGCCCCTGAAAAAACAAAGACCGACATCGCCATCACAAGCCATGCTGATAAACCATTGCTAATAGCCAATGCACCAAACACAATGGCAAAAGGCGTTGCGGCTATGACTAAAGGAAGTGTATTGCGCATGCCCATTAGTACGTCATAGCGTGTGTTTTTTGTTGTTTGCATATTCTTTCTGCTGATTTAAATGTCTCACGGATTCAGGGAATATAAAGCACTCTTACGCTAAAAGCTTGTATAATTATTTATAATTAAGCGCTATAAAATTAGGTAAAAACAATGGATCTTGGAGATTATCGCAGAGAGTATACAAAAGGGGGCTTATGTCGTGCCGACTTGCATGAAAACCCTTTTAAGCAGTTTGAAAAATGGTTTTTACAAGCCGATAAAGCAGGGCTTAAAGATGCCAGTGCGATGAGCTTGGCTACGGTTTCTGCACGGGGGAAACCGAGTTTACGCACGGTGTTATTAAAGACCTTTGATGAAAAGGGTTTTGTTTTTTACACTAATTACAGCAGTCAAAAATCACAGCAAATAGCACAAAATGCAAATGTTGCTTTATTATTTCCGTGGACAGATTTGGAGCGTCAAATTGAGATTACAGGACGCGCAGAAAAAGTTTCGACAGCAGAGTCATTAAAGTATTTTCTCTCACG
>QOAQ01000066.1 GCA_003972955.1 Aquificaceae bacterium | reverse complement strand
GTACTTAAACTTTTTCGTTGTTGCTGAAGCTTAACTCTAAGGCTATTTTTTTCTATATGATGATCCATAGGCAGACTCTGATGATATATGGTAATGATCGCTACTTTTTACCATGATATAGGAGAATCTAAAATAATAGATATAAAAAAAGCCAACGATATACGCTGGCTTTTGAGTTTTGTAAAAAGAGCGCTTAGGAGTAACGCTTTTTGTTAGAGTATCTTTTACTGGCAATACGCAGACGTTTACCTACCTTTACATGTGAGGAACGTAGCCTATTCATGCGCATAATTCTTTTTACGGTTGTACCATGACGCAATGCAATTCTATATAAGGTTTCACCTGAGCGAACGCGATGCGTGATAATACGTTTGCCACGTTTTGATTTTTTGTATGACTTTTTATAGCGTTTTTTACTATATCGCTTAGCATAACGATACCCTGAATCTCGCATACTCGGCATTTGGTTAATAGTATGTTGTAAACGACCCGCATGACGAAGAGGTACAATAACGCGTTGTGATAACCGTGGTGTCGTAATACCGTGCAAATAACTAGGGTTTATAGCTGTCAACGTATACGAAGGTAAGCCTGCGCGTTGTGCCGCTTTGCGTAAATCAATCGCTTTATTAACACGAATAGATACCAAAGAAGGTTGGCTACTTGCTCTTGGTAAGCGCAAACCATAACGCTCAGGGTGACGAATAATCTCTTTGTAAGCCAATAAACGTGGCACATACTCACGTGTTTCTTTAGGTAGACGTAGATGCCAATAATCCGTAGGACGACCTTTACGACGATTCTCTCGAATGGCACGACCTACGCGTCCTTCCCCTGCATTATAAGCAGCAAGAGCTAAGAACCAATCTCCACGAAATTCTCTATGGAGTTTTTGTAAATAATCTAATGCCGCACGCGTTGCTTCAAAAGAATCCATGCGTCCATCATAACCACGTGTTTGTTTTAAACCATATAAACGCCCTGTTGATGGTATAAACTGCCACATCCCCGCTGCTGATGCATGTGATCGAGCGGTATTCATATACGCACTTTCTACAAAAGGTAGCAAAGCTAACTCTGTTGGCATATTGCGTCGCTCTAACTCAGGAACCACCATAGAGAGATAATTAGCAGCACGTTTGGATATGCGTTGTAAACGTGCTGTATCACTGGCGTAATGTCGAATAAATCGTTTAACAGAATAACGGTAATTATGATTACCCATCCTCTGTCCACGATTAATGCGTTGCCACATATTAGAACCACCACGTGGCGGTACTTTATAGCGTGTTGGAGCTTGTGCTCTAGGTTTTGAGTAACGTTGAGATTTTTGCCATTTTTGCTTCTTTTGAAAATTTGCAGCAGGATGATAGGCAACTTTTCTAATAAGAGGCCTTTTTATAACAGGTCTTGAAATAGGTCTTGAAGCAGTTCTAGGGTGTTGTGTAATACCGAGTATTTTAGCCGCTTCTTCAAGATCGTTAGCAATATTGACTCGCTGAGGTTTAGCAGTGCGAGTAAGGTGATAAGCTGCTTTTTGAAACTCAACATCTCCCATTTTCTTTTGATAAGATGCTACTTGCTTTACATTATTGCCACTACAACCTGAAAGAACAGATAAAGCTAATGCTGCTGATATAGCAATGCTTAGATTCCTTTGATGATGCATATTTTCAAACCCCAAATATCGTTTATTTTTGTTGTTATTATTTTCTTGGCTAAGGACAAATGACGTGCAAGTCCAAACTCAAATAAAAAGACAATGAATAGAGGTGCCCTTTAATTTAAACCGTGCTATTTTTATTGTTAGAGATTAATTAGCACAACCCAAATGTTTGTTTTTATTATGCGTGTAGTCTATTGATCGAATGTTGAATGCTAGCTGAACTTTGCAAGCAGTTTGTCGGTAATAAAGGTATGTGACATAATTTACTAGCCTTAATATAAGGTAAGATTTTTGTATACAAGGGTGTGATAAGATTAAGTATTTTATTATTGAATCCATGTGGAAGGTGGTTAAATATAATGAGCAAAGATAAGTCAATGAAAAGCTGTACTCTATGGTATGAGAGTCAAACAGGACAACAAGCCTTAGCTCATTTAGATGAGTATATTTCTGAATATTTATCCTCAATCTTTGGTTATTATTGTCTTAATATCGGCATCTTGAGTGACCGTGAAGCGTTTTTAGAAAATTCTCGTATATCAGCAGGTTTTTCAATCGGTTTTGATAAAACGAGGAATGATCTTGTTGCTAAACCAGAGCAATTACCAATAGCCGCAGATAATGTTGACTTAGTGATTGCTAGCCATGTTTTAGAATACTCTCAACACCCTCACCAAGTATTACGAGAAATTGATCGTGTCCTTGTTCCAGAAGGACATTGCATTTTAATCGGCTTTAATCCACATACGCTACGCGGTATGAAGCGTTTTTTAACATCATCAAAGAAAAAAGATAAACGCTATAAAATGCGTAGCGTCTCTCATGTGCGAGACTGGTTTTCATTGTTAGGCTTTGAAACCTTAGAAGTAAACTATGTAGGCTTTCGTCCCACAATAAAAAATGAAAGCATCTTTAATAAAATGGCTTGGATGGAAAAGTGGGGTGAGAAACTATGGCCCTTCCTTGGAAGCCTCTATATTATTCATGCCAAAAAGAAAGTTGTTTCAATGACACCGCATAAAAAAGTATGGAAAGCTCCTATTTTGATAACAGGCGGAAAAGTCGCACTTAATCGTACGGCACAGCGTGTTCGACGTACCCATTTTTCTAGTAACCGTTCCCCCACTCCCTGAAAACTTGTTGTTTTACTAAACAAAACTCACAAATTTCAAGGGATATTAGAGCAGTTATTTTGTAATCGTTCAGATGCCCCCTGAAACTCGTCATTTCTGCGTTGAAAAATGATCATTTACACCTTTTTTCTAACTAACTAGAAGTTATCAATGAATAATAAAAAAACAGTCGAAATATTTACCGACGGTGGTTGTCGCGGTAATCCAGGTCCTGGTGGTTGGGGGGTATTATTACGTTATGGCAAGCATGAAAAAGAATTATATGGATATGAGGCTGAAACAACCAATAATCGTATGGAGTTAATGGCTGCTATCAAGGGCTTAGAAGTACTCGACCAGCCTTGCAATGTCATCTTAACGACCGATTCCCAGTATGTACGACAAGGTATTAGTCAATGGATGGAGAATTGGAAAAAACGTGGCTGGAAAACAGCCGCAAAAAAGCCTGTGAAAAATAAAGATTTATGGCAACGCTTAGATGAAGCAACGCAACGACACAAGATTGATTGGAAGTGGGTAAAAGGACACAGCGGACACCTCGAAAATGATCGTGTCGATGCCTTAGCTAATAAAGCGATGGATGAAAAAGGTGGTAATGAGTGAGTAGGCAAATTCTTCTAGATACAGAAACCACAGGTTTAGAAACACGCGATGGACATCGTATTATCGAAATAGGCTGTGTTGAAATGATAGACCGTAAAATGACGGGCAATGACTATCATCAATACATTCAACCCGATAGAGAAATAGATGCAGAGGCACTCGCTGTTCATGGTATTACGCAAGAATACCTTGCGGATAAGCCCCGTTTTGAAGAAATTGCCAATGACTTTTTAGAGTACGTTAAAGGTGCAGAGCTAATTATTCATAATGCACCGTTTGATGTAGGCTTTCTTGATTATGAAATAGGTTTATTTAATAAAAAAACGGGCGCAAATCAGCCCTCATTAAAAAGTATTTGTACGATTACTGACTCTTTAGTCATGGCTCGGGACTTACACCCTGGACAGCGCAATAGCTTAGATGCTCTTTGTAAACGCTACGAAATTAGCAATGAGCACCGTCAGTTACATGGGGCTTTACTCGACTCGCAGATATTGGGCGATGTTTATCTCGCAATGACAGGTGGGCAAGTTACCTTGTCGTTAATGAGCGTTCAAGAATCAGGGGCAACAGAAGTTAATGCCGCAGGTATTCGTCGAGTTACAATCGATACAAATAAGTTTAAAGTCATTAAAGCGAATGATGATGAGAATGCTTCACATATCGAGCGCATGACAGCGATTGAAGAAATTTCAGGTAATGATAGCTGGAAAAAGCTATTTCATGTACGTTCCTAACTACTCAGCTTGATCTGAGCCGTTACGTCTTAAGCCACTATTCAATCAAATAAAAAATGAAATTATCTGAAGCTTTCTTGTTACTGCTACTTGCTGCTATTTGGGGTAGTTCCTTTATTTTTATGCGTGCGACAGCGGCCAGTTTTGGTCCTGTTTTTTTAATTACACTTAGAGTAGGTATAGCGAGCCTTTGTTTATTAGGTTTTCTATTTGCCAGTAAAAATAGTATAGAGTTTAAACAGCATTGGAAAAACTTACTTTGGATAGGTCTTTTTAACTCAGCACTTCCCTTTGTTTTGTTAGCTTATGCAAGTATCTCTCTCAATGCGGGCATGGTGTCTATTTTAAACGCCATTACACCCATCTTTACCGCTTTTATAGGGTATTTGTGGCTAAAAGATAAAATGACGCCTTTGCAATTTGCAGGCATGTTTATTGCTATTTTGGGGGTGATATTTTTAGTATGGGATAAAATAAATTGGCAGATAGATTCGTGGGGGGCAATTTTAGCAGGGATAGGTGCAACACTTGCCTATGGAATTGCCGCAAATAGCACTAAGAAATATTTAAAAGGCGTCTCAGCTATGACAGCAACCGCAGGAAGCTTATTCTTTGCGACCTTATTTATGTTACCACTATCCTTTTTCTTTCTGCCAGATTTCTCTACCATTTCTTTATTATCATGGGGATACGCCATTGCCTTGGCGGTATTGTGTACAGCATTTTCTTACGTTATATTTTTTAGGCTTATTCAGAGTATAGGGCCAGCTAAAGCAGTGAGTGTTACTTTTCTTATTCCTGTGTTCTCTTTTTCGTGGGCATATCTATTGCTAGATGAGGTCGTTACGAAGAGAATGTGGTTAGCGACAGCAATTATTCTTTTTGGAACAGCATTAGTGACAGGTGTCATTAAATTTAAAAAATATCAAAACTAAATACATGCTCCTAAGTAATAGAAATATCAAATAAAAAACCGACTGTCATATTGTTTTACTGGCTTGCTTAGCGTTAGTCCTTAGCTTTTAAATTCCTGTTCACAAATCATTCACCTATTACTTGTTATGATCGCGAGTGATAGTTCTGCATCAGAGTACCTCTATTACTCACACCCTTCGACAAGCTCAGGGAATAGTTCCCTGAGCTTGTCGAAGAGTACGGTGATAAAGCACAAAATCATAGATTGACACCATTACCATAATTTTCTCAATCTAATAATAAAAATATTTTTAAAAGTACTTTTAAAGATAACAGTGTCCTATCAGAAAGATATTTTTTGCGTCCCCTAATAAAAAATATCATTAATAAATAAAAAATAATCTGGCCTTAAACAATGTCTAAACATAAAAGTATAAAAACATTACTCAATAGCTTTTTTGCTAGTTGCTTTTTAATATTAATGAGTGTTTCTGTCCTTGCCGAAGATACAGAGATTTATAAGAATTTAGCACCACCTGCAAACTCTAATATTATGTTTATACTTGATTTGTCAAACAGTATGAGATGGGATTTAAGTTCAGATACTCCCCCTGCAAATGTATCAACAGAGCGTTTGACGGTAATGAAGTTAGCTTTAGATAAAGTGCTTTCAGACCCAGAGATGAAAAATATCAATATTGGTTTAATGGGATTTTCGGGCATAAATGGTGCTGCCGAGGGAGTAGCTCACGGTCCTACTTTCCCTGTTGCTGATGCTGAATTTCGCTCAGACGCCACGCTTGCACGAAATCCTTTATTTGATCCAGCAGATAAAGACAGCGCAATGTCTATGATGATAAATAATAAGTGGACAGACTTAACAGGAAAGTATCCATGGCTTAATGCAAAAAAAGATAGCTGGCTAGCTAAACTACCTGTGAAAGCACTCACTAAAAAAGCTAAAAAAACAGTAGAACAGAAAGCAGTTGTTGATGAAATTAATACCAAAGAGTATGTTCGTTTAGCCTCTAGTGCATGGGAGGCTAAGGGTGGTACTCCGATTGTTGATGCTTTATACGAGGCAGCTTTATATTTTAAAGGTGAAAAAGTCGATTATGGTAAATACTTGCCAACAGATCATCGTGCAGCACATCCTTCTAGTTATAGCGGAATCATCAAAAAAGAAGCACTGCCAATGACGTTATCTTGTAAAGATAAAGAGTGTGGAGGATCATCAGGTTTGGCGTGTAATGGAACTGAGGTGTGTACAAATTATAGTGCGGGAACAGATAAGGTTGATTGTTGGGACGGTAGTAAATCACTTTGTGAATCGAATCATTCCACATGGAGTAATTGTACGCTAATTCCTAATACGAGTTGTTCAGATACTTGTCCTAGTGGTGCATATGATGAGCTTGGAAAGTGTAAAAGTCCGGTAAACATATGTGTAAATGATGATTATTATGAGTGTGATGAAGCTTATTCCGCTTATCAGGAATGCACACAAAATGTCTGTGAACAGGTGACAAAAGAGGTTGTAACAGGCGACCCTACTTATATATCGCCGATTAAAAATGAATGTCAAAGTAGTACGCTCATTTTAATGTCAGATGGTAGGCCAACATTAAATAGCAGTGCAGACAAGGTTACAGGGCTTATTCCTACTAGCTATAGCAATAATTGTAAAAATAATGGGGATGCCGTATCTGTTGATGTTGATTATGCGGGGCGTTGTGGTATTGAATTAGTCAGCTATTTACATAAAGAAGATCAGTCTACACTTACTGGCGATCAAACGATTGAGACATCAACCATTGGTTTTGCTTTAAATGGTAATGTCGATGCTGCTAACTATCTAAAGGCTCTGGCAAAAAAAGGTGGTGGTGAGTTTTATGATGCCAAAGACGGGGATAGCTTAGCCGCTTCATTTAAAGAGGCTATTACAGGAGCAGGAAAAAGAGCTAGAAGCTTCACCACACCTTCCTATGTTGTCGATTCAGCAAATCTACTAGAAAATGCAAATGATGTGTTTATTCCAGTATTTGGAACTAAGCGCAAACCTCTATGGAGTGGTAATTTAAAGAAATTCACCCTAAAAGATGGTGTTATTGTCGATAAAGCAAAAGTAGCAGCGACGGATGCGACAGGTATATTACGTGAAAATGCTCAAGACGAATGGGCTATAAACGTACCTGCACATGCGATAGAGGAGGGCGGTGCTGCAAGTTTACTTGACCCTACTAAACGCCACCTACTCACCGATGCTTCGGTCACTATTGTTGCAGGCTCAAACAACGTACTCAATGATATAACAAAAGCTAATGTCACCAAAACTATGCTAGGCAACAGCCTAATGGATGATACAACTCAAGAAAATTTATTGAGTTTCATTCGTGGCTATGAGGCTGACGGTACAACCGCACGTCATCACATGGGGGATATTGTGCATAGCAAGCCAGTGGTAGTTTCCTATGCTGGTGGTGATAGACGTGTTTTCGTCGGTACAAATGAAGGTTATTTACACTCCTTTGATACTAAAACGGGCGAAGAAAAGTTTGCCTTTATGCCTGAAGCTTTACTAAAAAATATTGATGTACAATACCGCAATAATCCACAAGATAAACACGTCTGGGGAGTAGATGGTGAAATAACTGTATGGGTGCAAGATGTTAACCATAATGCTCAAATTGATACAGGAGAAAAGGTCTATCTATTCTTTGGTTTACGTCGTGGAGGTAAAGCCTATTACGCTTTAGATGTATCAGACCCAAATAAAGATCCGACCTTATTATGGAAAATTGATGCCTCACAAAGTGATTTCAGTGAGCTAGGACAAACATGGTCAAAACCTGTCTTAACAAAATTACGTTATGGTAAAAATAATACATTACGTCCTGTACTAATTTTTGGTGGTGGCTATAACACACGTATCGATGAGCAAGACACAAGCGTACGAGCAGCCGCATCAACCGCTAATGCAGGAACCAGTGTTTATATTGTCAATGCTGAAAAGGGTACTCTAGTTTGGAAAGCCGATAATATAAATATCACCGAAGCAATGGAATACTCAGTACCTAGTACGATACGTGCATTAGACATGGATAGAAACGGTTCTGTCGATAGACTGTATTATGGTGATATGGGGGGTAATGTCTGGCGAGTTGACTTAAATGCAGGTGACTTTATTCCTAATGGCGACTTACACGATCTTTCACAAGCCACCTTGCATAAGTTAGCAGAATTAGGGTCGAATACAGGCAGTGATTTACGCAAGTTTTTCTATGAACCAGATGTTGCATTCTTTAGGTATCATGGCACATTCTATTTAACACTTGCAATCGGTAGTGGCTATCGCTCACATCCTTTAAATGAAAATACAGTTGATCGTTTTTATGTATTGAGAGATAAGTATGTATTAAATACACCTGATAGTAACTTTAAAACAATTGAAAAAGATAGCGGTATAAACCTAGATAAAGCACCAGTAGGAACAACGAGAAACCTACTAGCAACTGATTATTATGGTTGGTACATAGACCTTAAAGCAACTCAACATGAGAAAGTATTGTCACAAGCAAAGACCTTTATGAGTAGAGTCGCTTTCTCTAGTTTTGGAAAAACAGCAGCAGGGTCTCAAGTTTTAGGATCATGCGAAGCAGTAACAAACTTTCAATCAAGAGCCTATGTTTTAGATCTTTTACGAGGTGATGCTGTGATTGATTTTGATACTGCCACAACAGGTAATGAAGCCTCCGTAAAAATATCCAATGAAGAAATAGTTGCAACACCACAAATTTTCTTTAATAAAATGCAGTCATCAAAAAATAAAGCCTGTACAAAGGACGATTGCGAACAAACCTTCTCAATTCGAGCAGGCAAGAACAAATCCCCTTTTATTGATGCAACAACTAAAGGTGGCAAGGTCAATATCAGCAAGGAACTGCCGAAAGTATTTTGGCGAGATCAAGGAAGTTAAAAAGCATATTCTTTAACTTTTCCCCGCATTGTTGATATTTTAATCCTATACTTTTAGAAGATTGCCTTAGAGACTGTTCCCTTAGAGCAGTCTTCTAAGGCTTTTATATACAGGTTGGAGATCATTACAATGCGTCAGTTATTTATAGTGCTATCACTTATAATATTTAGCATCTTTTCTCTTTCCCAAGCAACAGCAAAAGAAGAGGTGCAAGGTAAATTTTTTGGAGCAAAAACCGCAGTACACCCCGATTGGTTTAAAGAAAGCTTTTTAGATTTAGAAGAAGACGTCGCTGATTCAACAGCAGCAGGAAAGCGACTGGTTGTTTATTTTTGGCAACCCGGTTGTCCCTACTGTAGTCAGTTATGGAGCGATAACTTTGCCGAAAAAGATATTGAAGATAGCTTTCGTAAAAACTTTGAGATTATTGCCATTAATATGTGGGGTGATAAAGAAGTGGTGATGATTGGTGGTAAAAACTACACCGAAAAAAGCTTTGCCGATGCGCTATCAATAGCCTACACACCGACCTTACTTTTCTTCGATGAAAATAAAAAAGTAGTACATAAAGTCGCAGGTTATATACCGCCTAAAGATTTCCGTTTAGTGATGGAATATGTCTCTCAGCACAAAGAAAAAGACGGTAATTATGCCACATTTATTGCCTCAAAAAATAAGGGTATAGTCGCAGGTAAGCTACATAAAGAACCTTTCTTTTTGCAACCACCTTATGATCTTAGTGTTACTACTGCAGAAAAAAACAAATACACTGCCGTATTTTTCGAAAAGCCCAACTGTAAAAACTGTGATTTATTACATGAAAAAACCCTTAAAGATAAAGATACCAGAAAGCTAGTTAAGCAATTTAGATCAATACAGCTAAACCGCTATGCAGACACCGAAGTAACGACCCCAACAGGCACAAAAACCACCGCAAAAGACTGGGCAAATCAGCTAAATATCACCTACCTTCCTGCGATGATATTTTTTGACCCAGATGGAAAAGAAGTCATGCGAATAGATGCCCAAATGCACAGTTTTCATATTCAGTCCGTTTATGACTATGTATTAAGCGGGGCATACAAAACAGAGTTAAATTTTCAACGCTATATATCAGCACGTTCTGAAAAAATTCGAGAGCAGGGCAAGGATGTTGATATTTGGAAGTATTAGACTTAGTGTTTTTCAAGTTTGTTGATACTTGTACTTTAAGAGAGGGTAGTATTACATTTCCCAGCTACATGAGGACAGTCTAAAACAATAGTAAACTATCCGCACCCTTCGACAAGCTCAGGTAGCTAGTTCCCTGAGCTTGTCGAAGGGTGCGGATATATCAACTGCGTTTTAATTGTTCTTCTTTAACTAAGTGGGAAATGTAATATAGTTTCTCTTAAGATATTGGTCATGGTGTCAATCTGTGATTTTGTGCTTTATCACCGTACCCTTTACTTCGACAAGCTCAGTACAGGCTCTGGCAATAAAATAAAAATCATAATTAATAGCGCTACCAAAATATAATGCAAAACTACCCGCAAACAAACCGTGAATGGCACTGGCGTGTATTAAATT
>QOAQ01000103.1 GCA_003972955.1 Aquificaceae bacterium | reverse complement strand
CGGGTTAAATGTCGCAGAAGTACAGTTACAACAAGTACTGGCGAAAGATGTACTGCTGGTCAAGCGTTTTGACCGTGATCAGCAACAATTTAGACGCCTAATGCTGAGTGGTCTTAGTTTATTGCAACTAAATGAGATGGAAGCACGCTTTATACTGTCCGAAAAAATAGGCAGTTATTTTTCGCCAGTAATGAGTCCAAAAACTGGGGAAATTTATTATCGAAAGAATAGCTCAGTTCGACAGCCTAGCACTGATCTCAATTTAGAGTGGGATAAATTGGTAGACTATTATCGTTTACGATTTCAGATTGAATTTAATTTTCGTGATGCTAAACAGTACTGGGGATTGGAAGATTTTATGGTTATTAAAGAGCAAAGTGTCTTCAATGCAGCGAACTTATCACTCTTCATGGTCAATATTTCACAAGCCATGTTATCGACTTCCGAAAACAAAAGTATTCTTGACCTAAAAGACCGCCAACACGGGCTTCGATACGTACAGGAGGTATTTAAAATACTTCCAGAAAACACGAAACCGATTAATATTATGCAACTATTTGACATGATTCCTGTGCTGGGGCGGATTCATAGGGAAAAATTAGCGGCTTAATGGCGAAGGTATTGATATTAAATTTCCATTCCCTTCGACTCTGCTCAGGGAACTGGCTTCCTGAGCGGAGTCGAAGGGAAATTATTTAAGTGAATATCTATATCAATACGATGTGCTTTGAGTACTAGCGCAGATCAGCAAAAGTATCGCATTTTGAAACACTGCCAGTCAGTAAGCCAACTTTAAGCCAATAAACACGTTGTTTAGATGAGCCATGTGTGAATGCGGAGGTGTTAACGCCCATGCCCGCACGTCTTTGCATATGGTCGTCTCCAATGACATTAGCAGCATTGATTGCTTCTTCGATATCACCATCGTCTAATATATGTAGTTTCTTTTCAGCGTGATGCGCCCAAATTCCTGCATAACAATCGGCTTGCAATTCTAAGCGTACCGATAATTTGTTTGCTTGTCTTGCATTAGTGCGTTGTTGCATACGAGTTACTTTATCTGAAATGCCTTGCAAGCTTTGAATATGGTGACCTAGCTCGTGAGCAATAACATACGCTTTAGCAAAATCGCCTCTGCCTCCCATACGTGTCAGTTCAGAGAAAAAATTAGGGTCTATGTAAATTTTATTATCACCAGGGCAATAAAACGGCCCCGTTGCAGCAGAGGTTATACCGCAAGCAGATTGTACCCTGTTACTAAACATAACAAGTTTTGGCTTTTGGTACCGTGCATTCGAGCGGGCAAAAATATCTCCCCAAACTTGTTCAGATATTTCAAGAACAACGCCTATAAATTCTTTGGCTTCATCTGGTTTGCCATTCGCAGGTCGTTGACTTTGACTTGGCGATGGTGCGCTACCACTAAAATCAAGCAGACTTTTTCCTTGCCCAAAAAAGAGGAAGAGTAATAAGATAATAAAAAAGCCAATACCACCAAAGCTACTCTTGCGCCTAAAACTGCTTTTTCTTCCTCGACGGTCTTCTATATTTGTACTTTGTTTTCTACCTTTCCAGCGCATATTGTATTCATTCCATGTTTGATGATATTAATTTGAAACTATAGTAGCTCTAACCTGAATTTGTAGTTACCTCACGGGATTCAGGTCTAAGGACTCAGGATTAAATAGGGGATAATTTATTATGTCCTTATCCTTAATTCGCTATAATACCCACGATTGAGTAGTTTTGATAGTATTCACTTTTAGCATATTTTTCTTGCAGATAAAAGACTCTATTTATTTGATTAATGGTAAATAAATGATTTCTATTACTATTTATCGCATTTTTTTACTAGCGCGAACCTTTTTTTAGCTGATTATCGCTTATCTCTGTGGTAGGGTTGAATCAAATAACAACATATCTCACTAGGGATAGACCATAATTGTTTATTAACTATCGTCATAAAGGAACTTACGATGCTGGAGAATCAAGGAAGTATCTCTATAGAGGCTACGATGAAGTCTACGGGTGAAGCGCTAGATAATTTAACAGAGGAAATATCTAAAGCTGTTAGCGTGAAGGAAGTAGAAAAGAAAGAGGTGAACAAACCAGATAAAGTATCAAGAAAAGAGTTGGATGCTATCCAGCTTTATTTAAAGGAAATTGAATATTCTAAGTTACTTACTCCAGAGGAAGAAGTTCGCTACGGTCGATTAGCTCGTCAGGGAGATGAAAAAGGTCGAACTAAAATGATAGTGTGTAATTTGCGTTTAGTCGTAAAAATATCACGTCGTTATATGAACCGTGGCTTGGCATTGCCTGATTTAATCGAAGAAGGGAATCTTGGTTTAATTCATGCGGTGGAAAAATTTGATCCAGAGCGTGGCTTTCGCTTTTCTACTTATGCAACATGGTGGATTCGTCAAAATATCGAAAGGGCATTAATGAATCAAACGCGCACGATTCGTTTGCCTATTCATATTAATAAAGAGTTAAATGCCTATCTACGCAAGTCACGCGAATTAATGCAAATAAATGGTGATGAGCCAAGTGTTGCGGAAGTTTCCGAGGCTTTAGGGAAGCCAGTAGAAAGAATGCGTAAATTGCTCAAATTTAGTGAGCGCACAGGGTCGTTGGATATTACTATAGGGAAAGACAGTGATAGCCCCTTGGTAAATTTTGTGTCTGAGCCATCTGCTCCAGAGCCTGATGATGTTATCAGAGGTCAGGATATTAATGACTCTGTAGAAAACTGGCTTTATCAATTAGAGCCAAAGCAACAAGAAGTGATTGTGCGTCGTTTTGGTTTGCACGGCCATGATAATGCAACACTAGAACAAGTGGGCAAAGAACTAGGTTTAACACGAGAGCGTGTAAGACAAATTCAAATGGAAGCTTTAAAAAGATTACGTCGCATCATGGAGAATGAAGGCTTATCTGGAGAGAGCTTTTTAGGTGCGTAATAACCTTTCTTGTAGAGACAATGCACGCATTGTCTCTGTCTCTATTTGTAGCTTTTCCAATAAACTAAAGTTTTAGATCAATACCTTTGCCTATTTTTTAGACAAAAACCCCAGCAGAGCTACCTATTAAGGTATTAATTTTATAAAAAAGCTAATATCTCTCGCTCTATATCTTCTTTATTAATAATGGTTTTTTGCACAATATCTTTTGTAAATAAAGCATTGATCTGTTCTGGTATTTCGATATTAGCTTTTTTAGCAATCGCTTTTAGTGCATCGATATCACTTGCACCTTCTTCGCCTGTTAAGGCATTTGCTATAACAGGTGAAAATTTTGTCCATTCTGCAGTGGAGTAGACAATGGTTTTTAGTGGCTTGTCACGACAGGTATCATAGGCTTTAAAACAGGTTGCTGTGTGCGGATCCATTAGGTAGGCATCTGCAAAGGTTTCTTGAATGTACTTTTTACCTTCGTCATCACTACAAAAATCTGCTGAGAATATTGCTTGAAGCTTTGTGAGTTCCTTATTATTTAGTTGATAATATTTTTCATTATCTAACTGTTGCATTAGCTCTTTAGTACGCTCTGCACCGAATAGGTCATATAAAATACGTTCAATATTCGATGATTTTAGAATATCCATCGCAGGTGATGTGGTAGGGATAACCTCTGAGTTACGAAGGTCATATACACCATTATTTATTAGCTGTGTTAAGACATTATTACTGTTTGAGGCGATTAAGATTTTCTCTACAGGCAAAATCATTTTCATTGCATAATATGCGCCCAGAGCATTACCGAAATTTCCGCTTGGTACGTCTAGGTAAACCTTATCACCTAACGTAATTGCAGACTGGCGTACTAGCTCTAAGTAGCTGTGGATATGATAGATCAATTGGAAAATAATACGCCCAAAATTGACGGAATTTGCTGCCGATAATTGAATATTCTTTTCTTTTAGTGTTGCGTTAAAAGTCTCAGAATTAAGCAAGGTTTTGAGTGCATTTTGTGTGTCATCAAAGTTGCCATTTACACCAATCACTTTTAAGTTTGGCGCATCTTCGGTCACCATTTGCAGACGTTGCACATCAGATGTACCACCTTCTGGATAGAGACAAGCTACGCGTACATTGTCACGATTTTTAAAGGTATCTAAGGCTGCTGGCCCTGTATCGCCACTGGTTGCGGCTAAAATCAAATAGTTTTCATTTTTAGTCTGTGCGATGGAGGATAAAACACGTCCAAAAGGTTGTAATGCCATATCTTTGAATGCGCGTGTAGGACCGTGATACAACTCACTAACATAAAGATCGTCTTTGACTTTTACTAATGGTGCGGGGTTGGTACTGTCATCAAACGCATCGTATAGACTTAAGGCTTCGTCTATGACACTAGTTTCAATATCGACATCAAAGGCAGCTAAAACACTTTTTGCCAACGCTTTATAACTTGCATCAAGATGATCTTGTAGAAAAGAGTCACCTAATTGTGGTAATTCTTTTGGTACATAAATGCCACCAAACGATGACATGGGTGATAAAATTGCTTCTGAAAAAGTGACTTCTACTGGCAACTTACCATCGTTACCGCGTGTTTCTATAAAATTCATTTTTATTCTCTAATTTTTCTGTGGGTTAGGAATATATATAAAATAAGATGCTAAATCACCGTTAAGACCCAAGCGATTCCACACGAATACGTACTACTTCGCCACAAATAACATCTAGTGATTCAATTTTCTCAATAGCGGTATTCATATCACCTTCATTAACACGATGCGTCAGCAGGATAATATCTACCTTTGCCACATCATCACTTTCAGGCTCTTTTTGGATAAAGGCTTCAATACTGATCCCCCCCTCAGCCAATATTTTAGTAACCTCCGCTAAAACACCAGCTTGATTTTTTGCACACATACGCAAATAGTAAGCGGTTTCGATAGCTTCTATTGGTAAGATTGGTGTGTCTTGTAAGGAATCTGGTTGGAACGCTAAATGTGGCACACGATTTTCAGGGTCTGTTGTTAACACACGTACAACATCAATAATATCGGCAACAACCGCAGATGCTGTTGGCTCATCACCTGCTCCTGCCCCATAATAAAGTGTTGGGCCAACAGCATCACCTTGAACTAGCACTGCATTCATCACTCCATCAACATTGGCAATTAAACGCTTTTTAGGGATCATTGTTGGATGCACGCGTTGCTCTACACCTGCTTCGGTTTTACGTGCCATGCCTAAATGCTTGATGTTGTAACCAAGCTCAGAGGCGTAAACCACATCATCGCGTGTAATTTTAGTGATACCCTCGGTGTAGGTTTTTTCAAACTGTAAGGGAATACCAAATGCGATAGATGACAGTATGGAAAGTTTATGTGCAGCGTCGATACCTTCAACATCAAACGTAGGGTCTGCTTCTGCATAACCTAAGGCTTGCGCTTCTGCTAAGACATCATCAAAATCACGTCCTTTATCACGCATTTCAGTTAAAATGAAGTTGCCTGTACCGTTGATAATGCCTGCTAACCATTCAATTTTATTCGCCGCAAGCCCTTCACGTAATGCTTTGATAATAGGAATACCACCTGCAACCGCTGCCTCGAATGCAACCATCACACCTTTTTCTTGTGCTTTTGCAAAAATTTCATTGCCATGAACAGCGATTAAAGCTTTATTTGCAGTCACCACGTGCTTGCCATTTTCTATCGCTTGTAGCACCAGCTCTTTTGCAGGCGAATAACCACCGATTAGCTCGACAACAATGGCAACATCAGGGTCGTTGACCACATCAAAGGCATCTTGTGTAATACGTAGGTCATCCATACCTAATTCTGTGGCACGATCAAGCTCTAGGGTTGCAGCGAAGTCCACAATAATGCCTCTTCCTGCTCGGCGTGCTATCTCTTCTGCATTTCGTTTGAGAACGGTTGCCGTACCACCACCGACTGTTCCTAAACCTAATAGGCCAATTTTTACAGGATTCATTACATTACCTTTTCTGCTTTCGTTATTTAAGGAAAAGCACATTACCGTTGCAGATGCAGAGTGTCAATGAGGAAGCACGACATAATTAACGAGTTATTCAACAACTACAGTTCGTGTAACCCCCAAAATGATGATGACAGATGATTAATTAATAGAATCCAAGTAGTTGTTTTAATGCGCGGGATATTTCTGCCCATGAATAGATCTCTAGTGTGCCAGTATAAAGTGCTAGAAATAATACAAGGGCAGAAGTGTATAGAGCGGTTAAATACGTTGCCATCACATTTTTTACCATTAATCCACTTTCAAGTGTTTGCGAGCTATTATTTCCTCTGTTTGTCCAACGCTGTCGTGGAAGGCGAAATAGAATATATATTTTAATCAGGGCATTGGATATTTGCAGGATATAAATTAGAAAAGGAAAAGAGAGGTGGATACGTCCTGCGTAACGAAATATAAAGAGTGATACCGCCATTCTACTTAAACCTAACCACGCTATATAGACAGTAATAAAAGCCCAGCCGAGTTTTATCGTCAATAATATTGCTGCAATAGGGCTTACTAGGGATGTCCATATAACCAGTTTTTGGTCTATTAAACACCACCAAATATAGGGTGGAACTTTACGAGGACCTAATGCGATAGCACGACCATTATTACGTAACATATTGCCGCTCCAGCGTAATAGGTTTTGTAAGGTGCGCTGGAAGCCATTACCTTCGATATGCTCCACGGTATAAACCATTGTGTCGCGTACATAAAGCATTTCGGATTTATTCTTCAATAGTAAATACCATGTACTCTTGTCGTCTCCTGATAAAAAGCGAAAACGTCCCCATAACCAATGATCTATATAGTCATTTTCTAGTCTCTCAATAAAATCAGGGGCGGTAATAACTTGTGAGCGAAACATCGATAACCGTCCCGTTAAGGTCAAGACTCTTTTAGATAATGCATGAGATTGCATCATTAAATGACGTTGTGCAAAGCGTAGCTCAGTCATCTCAGCCATCCACTTGGGGCCGTGAAAAATTGCTTTTTCATCGGTTGTTAAGGCGTCTAACTTAGGGTTCAAATGAAAGAAAGGTACACATTTCTTTAGTGTTCCTTCGGTCATTAATGCATCGCCATCCATTAAAATAACAGGTGCATCTTTGATAACCCCACTTCGGGACAGTGAGCGCAAACATTGTCCAAGTGCAATACGTTTATCGGGTAGTGTTTGTCGAATAGCGATGACTTGGAAGGGCATTTTTCCAACGTGTTTTCGTACATACGCACGAACGATTTTTTCATCATATGGGTCTGCACTTAAATACAATGTTGCAGGTACTGCAAGACTTCGGCATTCTCGTAACATGCATTCAAGCAAGGCTTCTGTAGTTGCTTTTTCTTCTTTGTAGCTTGCAATAACAAAGTATACATGCGGAGGTTTCCAGCCACTTTCATATAGCATATTGGCTTTTATTCTTAAGCTTGGAAAGGTGATAAACTCGTAAATTAGTGCGCGTATAAGGTTGAGAAACCACCAGCTATAACGCCATATACCAATGGCAGCAACCAGTACAATGATACGGTGTTCAAATAAGCGTTTAGTTTCATTTGACATAAAATGAATCAATAAAAATACGCAACAAAAATACATCAACAAATTAAAAAGATCGATTGTGCGCCATTCGAAACGGCGTTCTGTTTGTAAGTTATTTATTTGGTTTTCCATAAGTAGTATCTAACGTATTGGAATAAGGATTGTTTAATTTTCTTTTTGCTTAAATATTTAAACGCAAATTGTTCTTCTAAGGGTTCTTGTTTAAGTGTGCTGTAACTAATAACGCTACGTGTAATGCGTGTTGTATCAAAAGTCCCACCTTTTTTGGCATAAGAAAACCCACCTTTGGCTCGTTTTTGATCAATTTTTTGTTTGGAATTAGCGAATTGATTGTAAATATTATCTGCTTTGAGTTGCTTCATTAAAAAATCATAACTAGCAGTGACTTGCTCAATATAATCAGGCTCTAAGAGGGCTATTTCTAACCAAGCTTCGAGGTCGTATACATGATAATGAAGCGCATCTCTTTCTTGATAGTCAAAACTCATGCCATCTTCTAATATATTTGCTTTAACATGTTGCTGTAGTACTTCTCTATCTGATTTTAGTGATGCTTTGTCTTCTAGTAGTCGGTCAATCATTAAGAGCATTTTGAGTTGATGAGTACGAAAATTATTCCTGCCACTAGAAGGGCCAAATTTCCATTTGTGTTTGTTGCTTTGTAGGTTAATAAGCCATATTTTAATTTTTTTATCTTCTTCTTTACTAAAGTGACAGCGAAGTAAGTCATATGCCCATAAGAATCCTTCTAGGCGAGTTTCATTAATAGGATGCCCATTAGGTTGGTGTGTTTCCGCCCATGCAAGAAGATATTTTTTTGCCTGTTTTAAATAAGCATCATCATCTTCAAGATAGTAAGCGATAGCCATCAATGCTGTATTTTGAGCATCACGCAATGCAACTCTGGTTTTTTTTAAAGATTTATTTTTTGCATTCACAATTCCAGCACTTTGTAATGATTCAATCGGTGCGGGCTCTTTATCTAATAGTTTTTTACTTGCTTTTAAGAGTGCTTTTTTCCACTTTATAGTTACTAGACTTTTATCGGATTTAGCTGTTTTTTTTATCGTATTGTTTAATTTTTCAGACTTGTTCTCACTAGCTATATTTTTTTTTTAATTGATGATATTTCTTTGTCATGCATATCAACGACAGCAATTTTATTTACATTCTGGATATTTTTAATAAACCCTTCAGGAAATAGGTAGGCTGCATTTTCACATACTGGAGGTTTTTCGGTTTTATTAATTAAAGACTCAGGTATAGAGCTACTTGCATGTGCGCTAGCAAGAAATAAATCAAAAAAACTAGCAACTTTTTCTTTTATCTTTTTTGCAAAAGAGGTATTTTTTTCGATACTTAGTTTCACAGGTAGAGCAAATGTTAATGTTTCTGATGATTTATCTGTAAACTTAAAGGTTACTTTTGCTGTTTTATCTTTTGGTATCGCGTTATTAAATAGGCTTTTATTTGTCCCATCAATAATATCGTTGGTAAAATCCAGCTTAGTTAAGGTCACGGGATAGTCTCTTTTTAATAAAGGAGAGTATGCAACGGCTCTAGTGCCTACTTTTAATTTTGTAGCTTCTTCATAGGTGAGGTGAGCTTCAATATATTGCTCACTATTATCTTGTTGAATAACTGCAACAAGCTGTCCTGTTTTGACATATTGATTTTTTAATTCAGAAATTTTAATAATTTTTCCAGAAATAGGGCTGTAAATAGTCTCTATTCCTGATAAAGATTCAGGACTGCTTTCAATGGCAGCAACTTTTAGCTGAGCCTGTTCTAATTTAGCTTGAAGAATAGCCAAAGATTTTTTGCTATCCTTATCACCTTTTAAGCTATTTTTATAACCTTTTTTAGCCGCATAAAGGGATTCTTTTGATGATCTGACTTTAGAGAGTGCGGCAACGACTTTTTTGCGTGCAATTTGGCATTCAGCTTTACGTTTTTTCGGGTTAAGACGGTCAGTTTTACTGGCGTAGAGACGGTTGCATTTTACGTTTCTAGAAATTACCGATGCTTGTAAAGAAGCCTTTGCAGTCTTTAGCTTCGTTTGACCTATACGTACTTGGTGATCACTCCTGTTTTTACTATCCTCAATGAGTGCTTTGTATAAATTTACCTGCTGTATCGCAGCGTCTAATTTATATTGTTTAGGTAAACGATAACTATCAGAAGTATCAAGCGTTAGCAAAGGCTGACCTAAGACAACATGGTCATTTTGGCTTACTAATATTTCTTTTATTGTACCTTGCCCATGTGATTGTACAGGGGTGACAGGAGCGCTAATAAAGGCCGTCTTGACTTGCATCCGAAAGAAGCTGTTATATAAAGTTGCGACAGTGAATAGTAGCAATATAGATCCGAGTGCTAAATATAGCCCTGTATAAAGTGTTCGCTTTACTTTTTCAGATTTTTTATCAGCAGGAGGGATTAGCTCCGTACTAGCAGGGGTGACAGGCATATCGACACGGCGTAGGACATTGTCAATATTAACCATATCGCCAGTACTTAAAGCTTCAGAAAAATATTTTAATAACTCTTGATGTTCTTCAGGGATATTTTTAAACGTAGCAACTAATTCTTGATTTTTTGCATCGTAATGTAAGGGGGTTGCAGTCGCATCAAATTGAATATTAAAATCTCGAAATCTAATAATTAGCTTAATTATCATAGTTTCATTGAGATTTACATCCCCAGTGTAATCAACTAATTTGAAGTGTTTGATTGTCCATTGAGATACAAAATAAGTATGTCCACCTACTTCCATTTGCAGTGGAAATAGATCCCGCTTATGCAACCTTCTACGTGGTGCATCCCAATAAAATACTTCACTACTTATTTTTTGTTTAGCCATGAGTCTACTCGAACTAAAATATATTATTAATTCCTGAATCCGTGACTTCACTACGGCACAGTGAATAAGCTATTGATTCATCACGGGTTTAAAAAATACCCGCTTAACCTAAGGGTGAAGCTAAGATTTTTAAAATCCCGTGCTAAACCAATATCTTATCCTCTGTTATCCGCATTGAAGT
>QOAQ01000060.1 GCA_003972955.1 Aquificaceae bacterium | reverse complement strand
GAAATAATCTTTTGATTGTGTATATACTGACACAACTCTTTTTTTCTGGACGTATTTAACTTTCACTTCTTGAAATCCTATAAATGTGCTTACTGTGAACCAAAATTGTTATTCCATGTTTGCTAATTGAGTACTGTGAGTGCAGTTGTGTGTTTGCTGATCAGGCCTAACGTTTGCGCATGTCTGAAGCTTATGTAATGCCAGTGCCATTGAATTTCTTAAACCTTTGGCAATAAAAGTATAATGTGATGACCAACGCATTAGCCCTGTTTTTTTATACAATCGTAAACCCGCACTGTTTGCGGTGAATCGGCAGGCTTTGTTTTTATCCTCGGCACACTGGTCTGACGGTGCGCCAATATTAACCAGCAGATTAAATGCATTATCAAAAACAAACATGCTCACAGGGTGTTTATTTTTACCATCAGCAATGGGTAAACCACTGACAACGATATGCTTTTTGGGGTGTTTTTCTAAAGGATCAAACCAGAATATTTGATTATCTTCACCAACAAATATTTTATTATTCGGTCCAATCGCAACGGTATGCGGCAGGCTTAGCTTATTCAAGCCCAAATCGATAATCTCGTAGTGTTGATTAATTTTCTTTAGTTTGACGACTTTCCCCAATTTGCGCGACCAACCGCCCATATCACTTAAAATAAAATCGTCTGTATTCGGTATTTGCACCAACGCCCGAGGTTTTCTTACGGTTTTATCAGCTGCATCAATCGCCTTCACCATGCCGACACACATTCCCTGCGCCGTATCGACCCAAAGACGAGGAAACCCCATACAACTGGTATCATCTTTTTGATAGCTTAAACCTGCTATTTTTTCAATAAGCAACTTCGCAGGTTTAGGGATAGATGTGGCAAGTGGGGCAGCATCAGGCGTTGCTATGACATTTGAATTTGTGGCAGGTTCTGAGTTTGATTTTTTGCAATTCACGACACTCAAAAGTAACAACAATCCGACAAATACTACTTTAAAATTCATGCGCCCTTGCCAACCTCACGGATTCAGGTTTAATTTTTTACGTATCCACAGACCATAGCTTAGCTCAAAGAGTAGTGAAATAAAGATAAAGGAGAAAAAGATAATAATGGCTTTAATATTTGTAGAGTAGGTATGAATCAATAATGTGAGTAATGCCGCTCCACTAATAAGACTCGCTAAGAGTAAGATAAACTTATTCGCGCCTATGCGACGACTTAAACGATACGCACCGATATTAATAATAAAAAAGATCAGCAAAAAGCTACCACTGCCAATAATGGCAATTTCTGTTAGATCAATAGAATTGGCTAACAGCATACTGAGAATCATGGTGACAATAATGCCAACGGTGGGTATTTGACGCTCTTCTTTTTCTAAAAGCTTAGGTAGCTCGCCCTCTTTCGCTAACCTAAATCCTAGTCTTGAGTTGCCATAAATGGTGGCATTAATGGCAGAAAAGGTGGCGAGTAATGCGGCAACTGCAACCAATGTAAAACCAATCTTTCCCAAAGCAGGTTTAGCTGCGACAGCCAAGGCATAATCCTGTGCTTTCATTAATTGCTCTTCAGGTACTGTGCCAACGGTAATTAATGCAATCAGGATATACAGCAGAATAACTAAAATAACAGAAGCATAAAATGCTCGTGGTAAATTGCGTTCAGGTTGTTTGATTTCTTCAGCAGCATTCGCAATAAGTTCAAAGCCTTCATAAGCAACAAAAATAATCATCCCTGCAACGATAATTGAGAAGGAATCACCCCAATGTTCAGGAGAGAAACGTTGAACATCGACAAAAGATGCACCTGTCACAACAATCAACACCAATAAGATTAATTTGATGACAACAAACAGTGTTTCAGACTTTTCCACAAAAGCCACACTGATGTAATTAATCACCGCAGGTAAGAAGATAGCGACGGTAATTAAAATATGTTTTAGTACACTCGAATCTGCAAAAGCAGTCCCTTTAAAAAAAGTTTGAGCATAAGAAGCAAACGCCACCGCATAGAGTGAGATAGTCACTAAATAGCTCAACCAAAGCATTAAATTTGCCGTTCCCGACAATAGATTATTTCCAAAAGCCTTATCGATAAAATAAACCGTACCACCACGGTTTTGATACGTCACCGAAAGTTTGGCATAGGAATAAGCCGTTAATAAAGCAACAATACCTGCAAAAAAGAAGGCAACAGCCGTTGCACCATGAGCAAGTGATACCGCTTCGCCTAAGACTGCAAAAATCCCACCGCCAACCATGCCCCCAATACCAATAGAGATAGCACCGTATAGCCCAACCGTTCGTTTTTTATTATTCATTGAAATCCTAATGTTGTAATGCTTTAAATTCACGCCAGTTGATATAAATACCGATGAAGATGATACCAATCACAATAGGCAAGCTTCCTTATCTCTAATTCTTTTGCTGATCTTTCTGATCAGTAAAACTAGTACTCCAGCAACATTGTTGGAGTACTAGCCGAATCTTGCAAAGGCACAATCAACACTTCGCAGTCTGCATGATTTTGAATGTAATGTGGAACAGAGCCTAATAATCTATCAATGCCTGTTTTCTTTTTACTGCCAAAGACAATAAGATCAACCTGTTTGGCTTGTATAAACGAGAGCATTGTATGGTCTGCATTACCGCTAATCAGCTCAGAGTGAATAGTGGTCGTATTACTCTCCTTTAGTTCTTGAAGCAAGTGTTGCATCTCTTCTTTTGCTAATTGCATTTGCTGTTTACTGTGTTTTTCTAGTAATTCAACATCAATAGGATTATCACCATAACCATAATAAGGCAGTGTTTCTTCAACAATATGCAATAAGGTGACATCCGTTTGATAAAACTGTGCTAATTCTAGGGCGCGTTTAGCGGCATGTTTGGAATAGATTGAAAAGTCCACCGCAGCAACAATGGTTTGATAAGGTTTAAGCTGCTTTGCTGCTGTTTCTCGTTGCATCGGTTCGCGTAACCAACGCCACGCTTGTTGTATATTATCGCGATCAAAATAATGCACTCTACCCAAGGGCAGAAAGGGCTTTATCATCGCCACCATCCAATGCTCCCATGCTTTATCACCAACAATCGCAACGCGCTCAAAGTCTCCCATATGCTCCATCGCAAAATTAAAATCATCCTTCGCAGCTTGCAAAGACCAGCCTTGAAAATTATCCAGCTCAAATAAAATAGACGGTTTTTCTAGGGCAACTATCTTCTTTTCAAGTACAGGCAAAAAGGCTTGATAATCTTCATGACTCAACTTGCCAGAGGCTCGCACGGCAATAATATTCTTCTCCGCAACGGGTAAAAATTGAAACATAATATTCTCCTTATTTTTCGGTAATGGTATCAATCTGTGATTTTGTGCTTTATCACCGATTGATACCACTACCTATTTTTCTTCAACAACGTGTTTGTATAAATGATTCAACAAAGACATCATTTTTAAATGATCTTTTTTCATTGCCTTATGTAATTGTGCATGTTTGCTATGCTCTTCGCTCACTTGCTGATGTGTGGTTTGTTCTGCTTCATCCTGCTGTTTTAACGCCTGACTGGTAGGATCTTTTTCTGTTTCAGCCATAGCTTGCTCATGTTTTTTATCTTCTGCTTCATGAAATTGAATCACCTGAGCATGTTCATCTAATACATTACTATGTTGTTTAATCGCTTGCTCAATCTGCTGAAGTTTATCTAAAGCGGTTTGATGATCTTTTTTCCATAGACTAATTTCATCTAACCACAACGCATGGTCAGAGTGCCATGATTGATGCTCATGATGCTCCTTGGTATGTTCATCCACACTTGCCTCGCGCGCCTCCTGCTCAATTTTATTTTTAAATTCAATTAATTGTGCCGTACTGGAATCTGCTATTTTGGTAAAAGTATCCAATAGACTATCGCTAATATAGGCAAGATCAAATTTCATTTTTTCTTTATAACTATCCGTTGCCTCGACTAAAACATCACCAAAAGACTGTAAATCTTGCTTAACGGTATCACTAATTTCCTGTATTTCTTCACGACTTAGCTCTTCAATCTCACTTAATTTTTCTTTCGCATGATCAAATGCCTCACGTATTGTTTTGCCTTCTTTATTGACCAATACTTCAATGGTTTCAAGCATTGATTGATAGGTGTGCTGTAGTTTTTCTTTGAGTGTTTCTGTTGTCATTATAAAATCTCCTTCTTTTGTATGTATATTAAGGACTCATTCACGATGCCTTTCAAGGAATAAACGCAATATTCAAAAAAGCATTGAATGTTCATTTTTCCAGACTTATATTACATTTCCCACTTAGTTAAAGAAGAACGATTAAAACTCAGTTGATATATCCGCACCCTTCGACAAGCTCAGGGAACTAGTACTCCATCAATACAATGTTGCTGGAGTACTAGGAGGCTGTCGGAGAAGATGAATCGTAGCTAGGGAAAGCCGATTTGAGCTATATTTTTCATCAATTTAAGTTGCTCAAAACTTTAATTCCTTAAATCTAAGGAGGGATGCAGGCGCACTTTATGAGAGCTATGTTTTTAATGCACTTAACAGAAATAGAGCTGTTAATAAAAACCTCTATTTCTATCGTATCCAGTTAAAAAGTGAAATTGATTTTATTAGTAAGAATGCGGAATACTCACTCTATGAAGTCAAAGCGGGGAGAAATCAGCGCATTCCCCGAACTATGATTGAATTTGTAAAAAAATATGCGACACTCCGGATATCAAGCAAAGCTATGTTATCAATCAGTCACATTATATGGAGAAAAATGGGGTTATCTTTTTACCTGCTTATTTATTGTGATCTACGATTAAGTTACAAGCAGTTTTCTCAAAGTTAAAATTGCCTATTTAGGACTCTTTTGCTACCTCCTCTGGCGCATCGTCAGGCTCATCTGGGTCTTCGTGAGCAATACCTTTATGACAATCGATACAGGTTTTACCTTTTTTCTCAGCTGCAGCATGGCGTTTTCTAGCGCTTTTGCTTTGCTCTTCCAAGTTCATACGATCAAATGAGTGACAGGTACGACATTCTCGTGAGTTAGTTGCTTTCATTTTTGCCCAAACGCGGTTTGCCATTGCCCAGCGGTGTTTTTCAAATTTCTCTGGTGTATCGATAGTCCCGAGTATTTCATGGTACACATCTTTAACCGCCATGACTTTTGCGATCATTTTAGGAATAAATGCTTTCGGCACATGACAGTCAGGACAGCCTGCATGTACGCCTGATGCGCTAGAGTAATGCACTGTTTCCTTTAGTTCTGCCAAATTATTTTGCATGGAATGACAAGAGGTACAAAACTCTGTTGTATTGGTTGCTTTTAATCCGTAGTTGAACAGGCTCATTAGCACTGCTCCTAAAATGAGTATGAAAACTATTCCTTTTTTTGATCGCCCTGACATTATTTTCCTCCTAGATTAAGAATGTATACAAAGCAAAGCAACTTAGGACACAGAATTAAATACCCCCCATCTGATTGACTTAAATCATGGTGCAATGCAGTCATATATGCTTGATAGATTGATAACTACTCTATCAAGCAAGCTACTCTAATTCAATGGTTGAAAAAACAAGCACGCAGGTACATTGCCATTGTGTGCCGTTTTTGAGGTGATTATTTCATCTCAGGAACAGGTCGTCTAAATAATTCAATATAAGCGCGTTCGGCAATAACTTTTAAATACGCTTCGTCTAAGGTGGTAAATATTTTGTAAATTTTTATTTTTTCATCCACCGTTAAATCATAACGAACCTCAACTTGTTCACCTTTGTAAAGTTTATACATGGTGTCAAGAATAATGGATGAGGAGTAGAATTCGGGCTGGTTTCGCATCATTGAATTCAGTGAAAAAAACAAAATCTTTGTCAGCCAAATATCGCTCCCTTGTTCGGTATACGTTAACTGGGTTAAATAAGCACCAAGTTCTTCTAGGGCATGTTCTTTGCCGTTCTCTGAGAGTTCTTTAAAGGTTGTGGCGACCCATTTGGGCTCTTTCCATTTGCTTTTATCAATCTGATGATACGCTTCGTGGTGTTCAATACTGGGTAATAATGCTTGATTTAGTTTATCTAAAATATGTTCATCAATTTCCGTTTCTGCGGACTTTTTTTCCTTCTTTTTATCTTTATCTAAGCCACCTAATAAAGAACTAATTGCATCTAAACCGCCGCCGAGTACACCTTGGTTTAATGCGCCATCGGCACGTTGTAATGTTTGACGCAAGCGCGATGTTTCCATCTGACGTTTGTTTTTTAGGAATATTTTGGCTGTTTTTTTCAGTTTTTTCAGCTCTGCTTTATTTGGATAAATTTCACTGAGTGTTTGTTTATACTGCTTGGAAATCGCTTCTTCAACGTCGTAGTAACCTTGTAACCAGTAGGGGATAAGTGTATTTCGCCCCTGAAAAGTGAGTGCAGGTATGACGGAGTCGGTAGCAAATTCTTTAATACGGTCTAACAAAATAATCGAACCGATGCCCTGATCACCAAAGGTTAAGCCTAAAGCACCATCAACCGCAGGGACTTTATCGATGCGGCGAACATGAAATAAAGGCAACTCAACATCACCATAATAAAGATGATTACGTTTATACACACGGTAGACCGTTAACATTGCCGTATGACAGCGTTCTGGCTTGCCCCCTGTAAATATCTTTTCCATTTTTCTGAGTGTTAAAATTTCGTCTAATGGTGCATCAATTAAACTAGAACAGCTAACGCTTAATACTTTTGGCGTAATGTAATAAGGGATTCTTTTCGCATCTAACGCCATGTTAACGGCTTTAAAATCCTTCATGATGTCTTCTGTACTACTGTCTTTTAAGCCCATTCTTGTCAGCCCTTTTTCCATTGCATCATGAAGCGGCTTGTCATCAGGTAGTTGCGATAAAATATGCTCTTTTTCTTTAGCAATCTCTGTGGTGACTTGTTTGTATGCCTCCTCATAGCCTGAGTATTTAAACATTAAAGAGCGGTGCAATAAGTCAGAATAATAGGGCAGTCGATTGGCTAACATTGCGGCTAAACGCTGGTCTGCTATCCAGTCTTTAAACAACCAAGTAGAGACGGCTAATGCAGCCAATAGTAAAGGATAAAGAAACCATGCTTTTATACTCGGGCTTAATAAAGATAAGGTGCTTGATAGGCTGGTATTTTTTTTCACAAGCCGATCTAAAAGACGTGTTTTAAATTCATTTTCAGGCGGTGGGAAAATACCTTCTTCACGAAATTCATCCAATACGGCACATTTATGTTTTAAATAGCGTATCGCTAAACTATAGCGAACGGGTAAAATATAGCCCTTATATTGACTAGCTTGCTCATAAATATCACTATGCAAGGCGCTCATTTTGGTCGCTTTTTCTAATGTAGCGAAGAGTATTTTGTTTAACATAACTCGCTACTCCTTATTGTTTTAAGCTGTTAATAACAGCGTTTATTTTTTGCATACGTTCGCCATTCGACTGGGGGACATAGCAGTTTGTTGCGACCACTAAGGAGTCTGCTTTTTTGCGAATCGCGTCATTTTTAATCGAGCCGGCTAAGCCGCGTTGAAAACCAGACCAGTCCCAGCTACAGATATATTCAGGCATTTGCTTAAAGCGTTCATTTAAGTTGCTTAATGAATGAATCGCCTCTGTATTTTTGCCATTTTGCATATAGTAAATACCCGCCAATGTATCTTTGATTTGTTTATAGCCATCGGTTAAGTAACCACTGCTATTAATATCAAAATGTAATTGCTCAAATGTGTCCCTATCGACATTGGCAGTCACATAGGTTTCTAGTAAATCGAGATCAATTTCAGAAGCTACATAATTCAGCATGGGTGTTTTTTTAGGGCTTTCTTTAATCGTTTTGCGCGCTTTCTCCAATTCGCTCATGGCGGTGTTTAAATCATTAAAATAGAGCCATGCTAATGCGCCTGATTCTCGATGTCGTGCTGCCAAGCTTGCGGTATCAAAGTCATATTTTTCTTTATATTTAATGGCTTGATTAAAACATCGGTACATATCTTTCGCCTTGTCAACATCTCCTGACTGATAAACGCTGGCGGTTAAGTACCAATAAACACTATTGATAAATGTTGTATCACCCGCGCATTGTAATTTACGCGCATGTTCAATGACCTTTTCATTATTATTTTGGCGATAAAAGCATTCGATAGCATAGTCTTCCATGTCTGCTTTGATATTTTTTTCTGACTTACGCCATTTTAGCTGTTCACCGACTTTATCAATCGACTTTTCTAGCTTTTCACAATCCTTTTCTGTATTTAAGATAGTGCGATACGCATTCATTAATAAGACAACTTCATCGCGCTTCTTGCCCGAAGCAGACGGTACATCACGGGCATCACATTGTGCTATTTGTGTATCAAAATCACAGCTAAATTTAGGTTTGCCATCGTCCCCCTCCTCGCCATCACCTGCTGTTTTATCATCTTCCCCTTTGCGTAATTTTTTCTGTGTTTCCGCGCTCAGTAAAGACTGCATAAACTCCATCGGGTCTTGCCCCGATTTGCTGACATTCGAGCCAAAATCAAAGCTTAAATTGGGGTTGGTCGCCTGTAAATTAGACACTATTTTAGCGGCTTGCTGTTTTGCTAACCATTGTGTAAAGGCGAAATTATTGGGGTTGCCATCGTCTTTTTTTAAGACCTCTAATTGATGATTGCTATACCAATAAAATCCTGAAATAAGGGCAATAATAAGCAGTGGTATCAGCAAGAAAAAGGCGCGTGTGTAGCGTAGCTGTTTTTGTCTTTGCTTAATACGATCGGTCAGTTTTTTACCACGCGCATCGGTGCGTTCTTTGCTGCGTTTAATGACATCGTTATAGGCGGTGTCAGCCGCTTTAGTTTGACCTGTTTTGCGTAATAGCTCTGCGCGTAAATAGTTAAGCTCAAGATCATCAGGAGAGTGTGTGAGTTTTTTTTCAACTAACGATAATAACTCCTCTAATCTAATATCGTCCGCTAAACCCCATTTTGTTTTTATAATTCGTAATCTTTTTTTAAAATTTTTCTTCATATTATGTCTAGCTGAACCCGTAATAAACTAACAGGTTCAAGCTCTATTATTGTTATCTCAGATGGTGTTATACAAAAAGTTGCGTGCTGATAGCATCTGCCGCTTTTTTCGCTTTTTGGCGCGCTGTATCGGTATCATTCGCACGTGCCAAAGCAACCCCCATGCGGCGACGCGAAAATGCTTCTGGTTTGCCAAATAATCGCAAGTCCGTATCAGGGTCTGCTAAGGCTTGCTCTAATCCCGAAAAGGAAATGCCCTTTGCGTCCATTTTGCCATAAATAACCGCACTTGCGCCGACTGAATGCAAGGCGGTATTAACAGGTAGCCCAAGAATCGCCCGTGCATGAAGGTCAAATTCATTTTGGAACTGTGTTGCCATGGTAGTCATGCCCGTATCATGTGGTCGTGGGCTGACTTCGGAGAAATAAGCATCGTCACCTTTTATAAATATTTCCACCCCAAATAAACCACGTCCACCAAGATTATCGGTTATTTTTTTCGCTATTTCTCGTGATTTTTCTAAGGCGATTTTGCTCATTGCTTGTGGTTGCCAGCTTTCGACATAATCCCCTTTTTCTTGACGATGCCCTATGGGTTCGCAAAATGAGGTTTCTATTTCACCATCACGACCAATAGAGCGCACGGTTAAGAGCGTGATTTCATAATCGAATGGAATCATTTCCTCTAAGATGACGCGCCCATGATTAACACGTCCGCCACTCATTGCGTAATCCCAACAGGCTTTTAACTCCGTTTCATTGTGTGCGGTTGATTGCCCTTTGCCTGAAGAGGACATAATTGGTTTTACAATACAAGGGAATCCCGTATGTTTTGATACCTCAATCAGCTCATCAAGCGTGCTTGCAAAGCCATATTTGGATGTTGCCAAGCCTAGCTCTTCGGCAGCTAAACAACGAATACCTTCACGGTTCATGGTGAGCTGTATGGCTCTTGCTGTCGGGATAACTTCGCTGATATTTGCCGCTTCAATTTTAGCCAGTTCATCCGTCGCGATAGCCTCGATTTCAGGAACGATAATATGTGGTGATTCCAGCTCAACTAAGTTATGTAAAGCATTTGCATCGGTCATATCAAGCGTATGAAAACGATGTGCTACTTGGTGACCTGGTGCGTTTTCATAACGGTCAACCGCAATCACTTCAACACCTAAGCGTTGCAATGAAATAATGACTTCTTTACCGAGTTCTCCGCTACCTAATAACATGACACGAAGCGCCGAATCTGAAAGTGGCGTTCCTATTTGCATTGTGACTTCCTTATTTATCTTGATCTTGGTTTAAAGCAAAATAGATCATAGCAGAAAGCTAGGCTTTGTTGGCATTTGGAAAATTAATTCGTATACATTCCTTAAGAACTGCGACGCTTTAATTTCATACATGCAATGTTATCGACCAAGGTTTACACTAGCCCCTTTTTATTGAATGAGAACAAAGTATGTCTGATCCTGCTATTTTAGTTATTGGTCACGGCTCTCGTAGCGTTTCGGCGGTCGAAGAGTTTCATCAAGTTGCGGCACAATTAAAGCAGCGTTTTCCTCAGCGTTTAGTTGAAAC
>QOAQ01000003.1 GCA_003972955.1 Aquificaceae bacterium | reverse complement strand
TTCGACAAGCTCAGGGAACTAGCTCCCTGAGCTTGTCGAAGGGGCGGGTAATAGATAAGAATCACAGATTGATACCACTACCCAAATAACGTTAAAAAGGATAAATGTGAAACCTTCTATACAACAAAAACTTGAAACTTTCAGCGAACGTTATGAAGAAATTTCGGCATTGCTTTCAGAGCCAGATGTCATTAATGATCAAAATCAGTTTCGTAAACTATCGGTTGAATACAGTCAGTTAGAACCGATTGTTAATGAGTATGCCAAATACCAACAGACGCTTGAGGATAAAGAAACAGCCGAAGAAATGTTGGACGATCCTGAAATGAAGGAAATGGCTCAAGAAGAAATTCAGGATGCTAAAGCAAAGTTAGATGATTTTGAGTTAAATTTACAAAAATTACTCTTACCAAAAGATCCTAATGATGCCAGTAATACCTTTATTGAAGTTCGAGCAGGTACAGGGGGCGATGAGGCGGCTATTTTTGCGGGTGATTTATTCCGTATGTACACACGTTATGCCGAAAACAAAGGGTGGCGAGTAGAAATAGTGACGCAAAATGAAGGCGAACATGGTGGTTTTAAAGAGATAATCGGTCGTGTGGTCGGCACAAATGTTTATGCGAAATTAAAATTTGAGTCAGGCGTACACCGTGTACAACGCGTACCTGAAACTGAATCACAAGGACGTGTGCATACCTCGGCGGCAACGGTGGCAATTATGCCTGAGATAGATGCGGTTGAAGCACCTGAAATCAAAGCATCTGATTTACGAGTGGATACTTTTCGTGCCTCTGGTGCAGGTGGACAGCACGTTAATAAAACCGATTCTGCGGTGCGTTTGACGCATATTCCAACAGGAACCGTTGTCGAGTGTCAAGATCAGCGATCACAACATAAAAATAAAGCACAAGCGATGTCGGTATTGCAAGCGCGTATTATGGATGCTGAACGTCAAAAACAACACAATGAGCAAGCAGAAACACGTAAAAGTTTAGTTGGTAGTGGTGATCGATCAGAACGTATAAGAACCTACAATTTCCCCCAAGGGCGTGTTAGCGACCACCGTATCAATTTAACACTGTATAAGTTAGATGAGATAATTTCAGGCAATATGGATCAACTGATAGAGCCTTTAATTAATGAATATCAGGCAGACCAACTTGCTGCCCTGAGTGAAGATTAAGCCATCAACACGATTCAATCAGTTTTGGAGGGCGCTAGTCAGCAATTAGCATCTGTTTCAGAGAGCGCCCAACTTGATGCTGAATTATTGCTAGGGCATTGTTTAGGTAAACCCCGCAGTTATTTATACGCTTGGAGTGACAAGCAGGTTGATTCTAATACTTTGCAAGCATTTAAGGCGCTTATAAAAAAACGTCAGAGTGATTATCCTGTCGCTTACTTACTTGGTAAGCAGGGCTTTTGGTCATTAGATTTAAAAGTGACCGAAGATGTTTTGATTCCACGACCTGAAACAGAGTTATTAGTTGAGACGGCTTTAGAAAAAATCCATTCAATAAAAGCACCCAAAATTCTGGATTTAGGCACAGGCTCTGGTGCTATTGCGTTAGCGCTTGCGGTAGAGAGACCCGATGCGAAAATTTTAGCCAGCGATTACTCGGTGAAGGCACTAGGCATTGCAGAAGAAAACGCACGGTTAAATAGCATTCATAATGTTAGCTTTATTCAATCAAATTGGTTTGAAACTATAACATTGCAACCCTTTGATCTTATAGTCTCAAACCCCCCTTATATACGCGCCAATGATCCACATTTGAAGCAAGAGATACGCCATGAGCCACAACAAGCATTAGCATCAGGTAAAACAGGTTTGGATGATATTCGTATTATTCTGCATCAAGCCCCCATTTATATGAAAAAAAATACATGGATATTAATAGAACATGGCTACGATCAAGGAGAGCTTGTTCCTGAACTTATGTTACAGGCGGGATTTCTACAGGCTCGTTGTATTAAAGATTACAATGCAAATAATCGACTCAGTATGGGTAAAAAAGGATAAGTTATATGGTCATTCTCTACGGTATTAAAAACTGTGACACCATCAAAAAAGCACGTAAATATTTAGATTTGCATAATATCGCGTATAAATTTCATGACTTTCGTGAAGATGGGGTGAATGACATTCAACTACGCGCATGGGTAGCAGAGCTAGGCTGGGAAAAGCTTATTAATAAACGCAGTACCACATGGCGCAACTTACCTGATGAGACTAAAGAAAATATCAATGAATTACTTGCTTTAGCGGTAATGGAAGATCAACCAACGATTATCAAACGTCCTGTATTAGAAATGTCAGATAAAGTAGTCGTTGGATTTTCTGAGAAAAATTATCAAATATTATTTTCACATTGAAAAATATAGTCTTCCATATATTAAATTTCCATTCCCTTCGACTCCGCTCAGGGAGCCCGCTCCCTGAGCGGAGTCGAAGGGAAATTGTGTAACACCAGTTAAAAAGTAACTACACTCCAACCATTAGGTTTAATAGAGCCATCTGATAATAGAATCTTTTTCTTCGCTTTCATGCCTGTGTAGCGGTTCAAATTATCCATATTCATGCGTCCAAATGCGGTACGGAAAATCACATCTTTTGATTTTAAGTCTTCTAAATTACCTAGCAGGGCTTTATCTGTACCGATAATAATTTTCTTGTAGTGTGAGCTGTTCTCTAAATTCACAATCCATTGCTTCATCTCATTAAACTTAGGTTTCATGGCGTAAGAGGTATCAACAACCAGTAAAATTTTACTGGCGTTGTTACTGAGATAAACATGCGTTGCCCCCCATGCGGCAACATGGAGAAGGATAAATATCGAGAATATTTTAAGAATTTTCATGGGGTATGGAGGTTTCCTTTGGATTCAGGATTAAGTTTTGTTAGTTATTTAATTCTGAGTCTTTTACATTTCAGAGTTTAATAAATTGCCAATACGGTATGACGCAGAGCTGGCACTTGATTTGATATAAGCACCTTCTGCCAGTGCCGCCATTTTTTTAAGATGTTTAGAATTTAACTCATACGCGATGGTGTGAATAGGAATTCCTGCCCATTCTAAGACTTCTTTGACATCATCAAATTTTAGTCCCCGATTTGTTTCACCGTCTGATAAAACAAAGATCACTTTTTTGTAGTCAGGGTGCTTTTTGCCAAATTCAATTAAACGGTCTGCGGCAACAATCACAGCATCATTGGTTGCAGTTTTTCCACCCGCAAATAGGCGTTCAACGGCGCCAATGAAGAGCGCTTTTTGTTGTAAGTTAAAGTTTTTGATAAACAGGTCAACATTGACTCGGTCATTGTACGTTACTAATCCAATGGCATTGTTGGTACTAATTAAATCTGATGATTCAATCAGTGCTTTTTTTAGATTTTTAATCCGTGACCCTTCCATCGAGCCAGATACATCGGCAACAAAGAAGGCTGCAACAGGTCTGCCCCCCGATTTTTTCTGCTTCCATAATTTTTGCGCTTGTCCGATAACAGAGCTATCTTTGAGTGTATAAGCATTTTTATAATTAGGATTTTGATCGAAGCCGTAGCGTTTTAAATCAGCAGATTTTGTTTTTAAGAACGCATTAAACATTTTCAATACTTCACGTTCACTCTTATCTGCTTCGGGGGTTGCGTATAACGGGCTGTCGTGACGTATGCCAAAAGGAATAAACTGGTAGTCATTCATGCCGCTGACATTAATCCACGACTGATATTCCATCACGAAGGCATCAAGTACACCACTTCCTTGCGTAGCATCACGCATTTGTAGGGTATTTTGTGCGACAAAAGGTACGCCTGTTTGGAAGGCTTCAAAGGCACTAGCAACATCGGCAGATAGCATTTGCGACTCATCACCTTGGGCAAAAGAATTCAATATGGTGAGAAGGAAATTAAGCCCTGTACTCGATTGATACGGGTTGGTGTAGCCCATCGCAAAGGAGCCACTACTGACATTAGTGAGTAGTTTGCCAATATCTAGCTTGCCGTTTTCAGTAATTTGATCGAGCTTTGATTTTTTTACCACGATCCCTGCCGTATTGGGGGCTGTTTTCTCTGCAATCGTTTCTGTTGCAATACCGTTAGCATTGAGCATATTCGCCCATAAAAAGTTACTCGGTGAATAAGCATCAGGTGTGTATTGATGTGCTAACATAAACTGAGCGCCTAAGCCTGAGGCTATTTTACGTATATTAATAACGGCATGTTTTCCTGCTGCTGTTTTTTTGCCAAGCTTATTGAACTGATTTGCCATCTCAAGATAAAAACCATCTCGTCCTTTGCCTGCTTTTTCTGATGAGGTAAATATTTCAACCACTTCGGTACTGGCACTATCATTCACATTAAAAGCCAAAGGATAATCCGCAAGGTCGGGTAGCATGGAAAGTAAGTTCGTTTTCGTGAGTTGAATATTGGCTCTAACACGATTTTCGTTGTAACTTGGTTTGATGTCTTTTTCTGTGAGTTTATGAATTTTAGCAAAGGCAGCTTCTTTGCTGTCGATACTAGAACCACAAGATGCAGTGAGCAGTACCACTAAACTGGCAGCAAGGAGTGGGGATGTTTTTATCAAAATTTTATTTAGCATATTAATTTTATTATTCATATTTATAATTAGGAAGATAGGTGTACTTTTTCAGTTTTTTTAGCAATTTCAGCTAAACTGACTAACCTTGACAGTGTATCGAGACGTTCAAACTCATTAAATGATTTAATATTTGCGACTTCAACCGCCGTTTCCATGAGTGCATTAAAGAGTTTGCGGTTTTCTTCTAGCAAGTTGTCTAAACGATCATTTTGTTCCTTCAATAGATCCATTTGTTTGTCTTGACGTTGTTGAATGGCTTCACTATCAATGGCGTTATCGTCTAGTTTATTGCGACGTATGGTTTCCACGCTATGCCCAATGGCAACCATATCTGTCAGGTTTTGTATCGCATTACGCTGTACAGTACGTGCTGCACCTAAATAAGTAAGCGGACTATGCTTTTTACCAAGAAAACGGGTGGCAACGACCGCGTGATAATCATTGATGATTTGACTGAGTACATCGGTTTGATGGACTGCTTTATCAAGTTTTAAATCACTTAACTCTGTTTTTAAGGTAGCAAGACGATCGATTAATTGTTGATGCCCTTCTTGTTCTTGTTGTTTTAGACGTACCACATCATCAGAGTCTGTATACCCCATAAGACGATACATTAAGGGGATGGAGAAAAGAGCAACAACTGTAATAACGGCATAAATAGTCGATAATAACCAGCCACCTTGAAACCACCACATAAATAAAGCAAGCAATAAGAATGAAGCTACTAATCCGATAAGGGTATAGTTTTTAAGAATTTTATAGGTAGAAAAAATGGTTGTATCTCCTTAGTTTGCGAATGTCTTCTCTATTACGTGTATATGGTGTTTTTTCTACGAGCTTTCAAGCGATCATATTCTAAGCGAGCCTTATAGAGAATATTTATGTAACTGAGATGATCATATAAAAGTTCGCAATGTGGCTTAGATTAAGTACATTAAATACTAGCACTAAATGTTATCATCGTCAGCAATGCCACGACTGACGTGTAAAAGTCAGAAAATCTATGTTTGTTGTTATCCTCATAGACAGCTCTTTTGTTAATTTTAATGTTTTAATATTAATCAAAATCATGTTTTTTTTATAATCTTTGCTATGTTTATTAGCATCTGGCTTTGTCTCTGGTGGGATTAAAGGATTGATATTTTCAATAAGGACTCAGAATTGAATAATGTGCGGAACTTGACACAGAATTTTTGTCTCAGATTGGATGATCTCAAGAGGCGCATAGTCGCTCTACGCAACGATTGAGAGCATTCAATGCTGGGATAAAAAGGCAAGTTAAGTTTCGTAGATTATTTAATTCTGAGTCCTTAGTGACGTTGTAATTAAAAAAAGGGGTGTTCATGCTATCTAAAAAATTATTACTAGGGGGGCTGTTTGCGGCTTTGCTATCAACCATAGCAAGTGCAGAGGAGGATAATAAAAATATGACTTCTGTTATTCCTAGTGCAGAAATTCAAAAAGGCGAAGTTATTCATGTCATTAAGCTAGAGGATATATTGCAAGGTAAATATTCAAAAGAGAAAAAAACACCTGAAAAAATAATGACAGCTAATGATGAAAAGCAATCAGTTGTAAGTGAAAAAACCGTTGATGTTGTAAAGCCAGTGGCAGTAAGTAAAAGTAAACCTATTGATATGCAAGCAGCATTTGCAGCAGTCATGGGGTATAGCAATAAGCCTGTTGCACAAGCTCCTCGTCAGGCAGTTCAACAAAAGGTAGCTCAACAGCAAGCAAAACCTGCCCCGTCTACCAATGGGCAGTCTACAGGTTGGTTGTATCTTGGTAAATTTAGTCAGGGGCAGTGGGATCAAAAAAATAATCAGGTACTAGGGCTTAAAGGAGCATTACCTATTGCAGGTCAACAATACTCGGTTCACGTGTTTAGTAATGTACGACGGGGTTATCCATCAAAAAAGGGGATGCCCGCAATTATTAAAGTATTGCCTCAAGGTAGTAAAATAAAGCTTTTAGGAGTACATAACTCAGGCAACTCGGGACACTATTGGGCGAAGGTGCAGTGGTTTTAATAGAGCGCTTATATTTATTTGCAGTAAATTATTAGTTAATGAGTCGAGTTAATTTTTTAATAATCCACGGATAGGATTTTAACATGAAAATATTTCACCCGCTTTTTATCAGTGCCTCAATACTACTCAGTCCCATTCAATACCTTGGGGCTGCGGATAAGCCACTGTATCAGATCATCGGCGTAAAGAGTTGGGATACGCTCAACTTGCGCTCATCTCCTGGTGTCTCTAATAAGGTGATTGCCAAAATTCCTGCCAATGAAAAGGCAATTACAAGAATTGGCACACAGGTTGTTATTGGTAAAACGGTTTGGGTGAAAGTTATTTGGCAGGGTAAACAGGGTTGGGTTAGTAAAGCCTATTTAAAAAAAATGACTTCAAATCAGCCTAAATCACAGAGGGGCAGAGCAAAAGGGCATGTCGCACCGATACAAAAAACGCTGGGGGCAAAGCCTTCGACTGCAAAAAAAATAATAGTACCCAAAAAAGCAATTGCAAAACCTGCACCTAAATTGCTTGCTCTTAAAGAAGCAAGGAGTGGCGAGTGGATATTAAGTTGTGGTAATAGTAGTCCTTTTTGGAAGGTGGAAGTGCATCCTGAAATATTAAAAATGTTTAAAGGTAATTATAAAGCCAAGCTCCCGATTACCTATAAAAAGCAAAAAAAGAACCGATGGAATATAGCAAAGAGAACACATCTAAAAGGAGTCTCAGCTAAGGATAAATTAGATTTAGATATTCGTTTTAGTTACTCAAAATGTGAGGATAGCTTGAGTAAGTTGAAAGTTCCGTATAAAGCAACGATGACACACAATGGTGAGAAAATGACGGGTTGCTGTCGGGCAATGAGGCTGCCATAGGAATGGCATGAACTAACGTCCCATTTTTAAATTTATCAGTAGTTTTTCGTAACCGTGCAGATACCTCCTGAAATTTGTCAGTTCAAAGTAAAAATTTCAGGGGGGGGGTAAATAGCTACTGTTCTTCGAAGGGTGTTTTTGCATGTGCAGGCGTAACCACACCTAAAGAAATGACCATCTTAAGGGCATCTTCCACATCCATATCCAGCATTTTAGCATCTTGCTCAGGTACCATAATAATAAATCCAGACGTTGGATTGGGTGTTGTCGGGATAAAAATAGTAAGCAGTTTTTCACCACTGAGTTGATTAAATTCCTCAGGGCTGTCACTGGTCTGAAAACCAATAATCCAGATGCCTTTGCGGGGGTATTCAATTAAAACGACTTGGCGAAATGAATTTTTATCTGATGATAAAATAGTTTCGGTTACTTGTTTTAACGAGGAATAAAGAGTGCGTACTAAAGGTATTCTATCTAACCAACTTTCCCCCCATGATATTAAGCGCCTACCTGTAAAGTTGGTGATTAAAAAACCTGTACTAAAAACAAAAAGAGTACTAATCACAATACCTAAGCCAGGTATATTAAAGCCAAATAAATTAGCGGGTTGCCATGCAAAAGGTAGTAACAACAGTGTTTTATCTAGTATCTCTACTAATAATTTAATAACTAATATGGTTACACCAAGTGGAACCCATACAAGTAGTCCTGTAATTAAATATTTTCTTAGTTTTACTAACATAATTATCTATAACGCCTATTTACCATTATTTTGTTATTAGTGGATAATAGCATTTTGTTAGCAGAACACTAAACTCAATCTTTTTTTCTGATAGGATAGTAATATTTATTTAATAACTAAATTCAGGGTAAGTATGCACACGGTTCTTGTGACAGGATGTTCTAGCGGTATAGGTTATTGCGTTGCTAAAGGCTTAAAAAAACGGGGTTACAATGTTTATGCGACAGCACGTAAAAAAGAAGATGTCGAACGATTAACCAAGGAAGGGCTTAAATGCCTCTATTTGGATTATGCTGACTCAGAAAGCGTACAAGATTTAGCCAATGAATTAATGTTACTGATTGGTTGTGATTTATATGCCGTTTTTCACAATGGTGCCTACGGTCAAGCAGGTGCTGTTGAAGATTTAACACGCGAAACAATGGAAAAACAATTTGCAGCCAATGTCTTTGGGTGGATGGAGTTAAATAACCGTTTAATCGTGATGATGCGACAGAATAATCGCGGACGTATTATCTTTAATAGCTCAGTATTAGGGCTAGTCTCTTTACCCTTTCGGGGAGCTTATAATGCCAGCAAATATGCCATCGAAGGTTTTGCTGATACCTTACGTTTAGAGCTGAAGGACACAGGTATTGATGTTTCACTCATTGAACCAGGGCCAATAGAAAGTCAGTTTCGTAAAAATAGCCTGATTGCAATGAAAGAAAATATTGATATAGAAGGCAGTGTGCATCGTGATTTGTATAAAAAAACAATTACTCGCTTAGAAAAAGAGGGTGCAGCTGTTCCTTTCACGTTGCCCGCTGATGCGGTACTAAAAAAAGTCATACATGCCCTCGAAAGCCCGCGTCCTAAAGCACGTTATTATGTCACTTTTCCGACTTATTTATTTGGTACATTAAGACGTTTATTGTCTACTAAATGGCTTGATAAAGCATTAGCAAAAGTAGGCGAATGATTTTATGAGCTATTTAGAGCGTATACAAAAATGTCATCAATATGACCGTAGCAAGTATCTAGACTTTATGATTGATGATGAAGTCATGGGGCTAACAGAGCATAGCTTTGCCGAGCAACTCGCGCGTTGGTCTGATGTGTTTCAACGTACTGATAAGCAAATTATTCTTAACCCCGAGCTACAGACCTTTGATGAGCGTACCCAAGCGGTAGCGCCCATCATGGAAGCTTTACACAAAGAGGGTGTTATTGATACATGGGTGGATGAGCCTTATGCCGTATCACATGCCTTTGAAGAGGCGCCTAGAATGGCGGTTGAACGTGCGGCGGCATCATTTTTGGGTATCCGTGGCTATGGTGTCCATATTAATGGCTTAGTCAAAAAAGCAGATAAAATCTATTGTTGGGTCGCGATACGTGCAGAAGACAAACCCTTTTGGCCAGGAAAGTTAGACCAAATGGTTGCAGGTGGGCAGGGCATTGGTATTGGCTTAATGGAAAATGTCATCAAAGAATCAGCCGAAGAAGCCGATATCCCTGAAGAGCTTGCGAGTCAAGCACAGGCGCGTGGTTGTTTGCATTATTGTACCGACTCAAGTCGTGGCATTCGTATCGATACCCTGTTTAATTATGATTTATGGCTTCCTGAAGATTTTACCCCCGTGAATACCGATGGTGAGGTCGATGGTTTTGTTTTGATGTCCTTAGAGAAAATGGCAGAAGTGATTGATACAACTGATAATTTCAAACAAAACTGTAACCTCGTGAACATCGATTTGCTCATACGCTCGGGTATTATTCATCATAGCCATCCAGACTTTAAAGAGATCATTGCTTTGCTATACGCTCCTGCAATGACTTTCTGACTTTAAATAAAAGGTACAAATGTTTCTAAGTGATACATCAATAACAACGATTCCCCTTATTCCTTGCACGCAACATGCGTTTAACGATTACCTATCACAGCAGTCTGTGGTCACCAAAAATTGGCTAGAACAGTCAGATTTTAAAGCAAAGTCTGATAGCTTTTGTCTTATTCCAAATGAAAAGGGTGAGATAGAAAGTGTTCTATTTGGAGTTGATAAAACAATAGAATATCGCTGGGCGTTAGCGACGTTAGCAGAAAAACTTCCACAGGGAAATTATCGTTTACAAGCGGATTGGACGCATGAGCAACAACAGCAAGCCGCAGTAGGTTGGGGCTTGGCTTGCTATCAGTTTGATCGTTATAAAAAGGCGACTCGTATTGCACCGTGTTTACTAATCGAGAAAGATTTAGATCGAATACAAGCCTTTGTAGAAGCAATTACACTCACACGTGATTTAGTGAATGTCCCCGCTGCTGATATGATGCCTCGAGACTTAGCCGAAGCAACAAAAGCATTATGTCATCGCTATCATGCCGATTTTAAACAAATTAAAGGCAAGAGTTTACTGCGTAAAAACTACCCTTGTATTCATGCGGTAGGGCGAGCAAGTGCGCATACACCACGTTTGATTCGTTTAAAGTGGGGTAAAAAATCTCATCCTAAGGTTAGCTTAGTGGGGAAAGGCGTTTGTTTTGATACAGGTGGTTTGGATATAAAACCATCGCAGTTTATGCGTATTATGAAAAAAGATATGGGAGGTGC
>QOAQ01000053.1 GCA_003972955.1 Aquificaceae bacterium | reverse complement strand
CACCCATGACATTTGATGACACCATGCTGGGTGCGCTCAAAGTTTATGCAAAAAATAATCAGGCTTGTATTGTGTCTCCGTTTATTCTTGCGGGTGCAATGTCGCCTGTTACGGTTGCAGGAACTTCTACCCAAGCTTTGGCTGAAGCAATGGCAGGTGTGGCGTTGACGCAATTAATAAACCCAGGTTGCCCTGTTATCTTCGGTACATTTGCAAGTTCTATGTCGATGGCATCTGGAGCGCCAACTTTTGGTACGCCAGGAATATTATCTGAGGTATCACCCATTAACGCTAAATAATCGCGGATACGCTCAGGAGGCACGCCGTACTTGTCAATAACGCCCTGAATATCATGGTAGCTATTCGACATGGTGTTAATTAAATGCACATCCTCCGTCACCAACTGCGCCATATCTTTATCACCTGTGGAGATAATGACCTTGCCATTATAACGGCTCGCTAATGTACCAATCACATCATCCGCTTCAACATCAGGCACTATCATCAAGGGATAACCCATTGCGCGGATAATCTCCAGCAACGGCTCTATCTGGTCGCGCAACTCATCAGGCATCGGTGGACGGTTGGCTTTGTAATCGGCATAAAGATCATTACGAAAGGTTTTACCCTTCGCATCAAATACCACCACCATGTGCTCAGGGTCATAGGTTTTACGTAAACTATCTAACATACTCAAGACACCATGAATGGCGTTAGTACGCATACCATCGGGAGCTGTTAAAGGTGCTTTAATACCGTAAAAAGCACGGAATAGGTAAGAAGATCCATCTACTAAAATAAGAGGTTTATCGTTTTTTTTATCGGTCATGGAGTAGGGTGCTTGGTGAGATTGGTCTTTGATTATAGGTGATGTGGCGCTTGCTATGAATTTCTTTTTCTTTTGAATTACGTCTTACTACAAAAAACCTCTCAATAAAAACAGCCCATCAATAATGGCACTAAAAATTACCGTTAACATGACAATGTAAAATAAAATTGTCCCTATCGAATAGGCTTTATCATTCTCTTCTGACCATTCATGCTGGCATTGTTTGCAGCTATAGGCATGTTGTGAAAAAGGTAGAGGGATGTGTAGGGTATTGGTTACAATGAAAGACGTTTTCCAGAAGATATTATTGCTTTGAATATCTTCCGATTGGCATACTGGGCAGAGCAACTGATCTATTTTATTGTCATCACTAACGTCAAACTGACCATTATCTATTGACTCAATCAGCTCTCTTGCTTGTTGCTCGTACTCAGCAGGAACTTGTATTTGTACTCCACCCAATGCATTTGAAAGTAGCCAATCGGCATTAATATATTGTTCATTCGCTAAGGTCGCGGGTATATTTTCTGCTAATAATCGCCCTTTAACAATATTGGCTTGTAGCGAGTTACTGTAGCTTGCAATACTTACTAAACTGTTCATCTTATGCTCCTTTTAAGCCTATTGTTATATATGATTATAGGTAAATTTAAGCCTATCCCCTACAATACCCTCCAAATTTATTCCCAATGGCGAGTTGTTATCTTATGAAGCTAATCCCCACGGTTATCAAACTGCATCAAAAATCACGTTTTTTAGAGATTGGATTTTCTGATGGCACAAGTTTTAATTGTCCCTGTGAATACCTGCGGGTTTTTTCGCCCTCTGCCGAAGTACGCGCAACGGATGAGCCTGTTGATGGTAAGGCAATGGTGAATATTACGGCGGTTGAGCCGATGGGAAGTTACTCTGTTTGCTTAGTTTTTGATGATGGTCATAACACAGGGATTTATTCATGGGAGACTTTGCATGATTTGGGGTCACATTATGAAAAAAACTGGGATAATTATTTAAGCAGATTGAAAGAATATGGTTTAAACCGTGGCGATGAAAACGGAGCATTATTAACGCAAGCAAAAACGGTGCAATTACACTATCGTGGAAGCTTAGTTGATACCTTAAACACATCTGCTGAAACAGTCACATTGCCAATATCAATAACAAATGTATCGACTTTATTACAATGGCTACGTGCTAAAGGTGAAAACTGGTCAACTGCTTTTGCTGATGATGATGTGCAAGTGATGATAAATAAGAGAATTGTTGATTTAGAGGAGCCTATTGAGAGTGATAATGAAATTACATTTATGCCATTAGATGATTATTAATCGGACAGGAAATAATCAATTAGTTTTTCTAATTCTTCCCCCCGCTTTAAATTTCTAGCTGTTAGGGTATTATGGTGTAAATATTTTCCTCAAAAATTACAGGAGTCACTAATGGTAGAACTTTATGAAAAACTAGGCCTTTTTTATATAGGTCAAGATGTTGATAAAGAAACGCTAGATACTACCGATGCGTTAACCCTGTTGAAAAACAAAAATTTCACCACCCATGCCGCTATTATCGGTATGACAGGCAGTGGTAAAACAGGTTTAGGAGTAGGGCTGATTGAGGAAGCTGCGATTGATAATATTCCTTCTATTATCATCGACCCTAAAGGTGACATGGGTAACTTATGTTTAACCGACCCTGATTTTTCTCCTGATACTTTTCAGCCATGGGTCAGCGATGAAGCGCGAGCAAAAGAAGAAGATCCTGCTAGTTATGCCGAAAAAATATCTACTATGTGGAAAGGTGGCATTGAGCGCTCACACCAGACGGTTGAACGTGTTAGCAAGTTTGATGCCGTAGAAAAAACCATTTATACCCCAGGAAGTAGTGCAGGTGTTAGCTTAAATGTACTAAGTTCGTTAGACGCTCCACCGAGTCAAATCATCGAAGACAGTGATTCTTTTTCGTCTTATATTAAAACCACCGTTAGTAGTTTATTAGCCTTAATTGGTGTCGAGGCAGACCCTGTTGAATCAAAAGAATATATTTTACTCGCGCAACTGATCACAAAATCATGGTTAGCAGGTGAAAGCCTAAGCCTTGAAGACTTAATAGGACGCGTGATTAGCCCGTCGTTTAAGAAAATTGGCGTATTGCCTTTAGAGAGTTTTTACCCTCAAGCAGAGCGTTTTAAACTGGCAACAAAATTTAACGCTGTGATTGCATCACCCACCTTTAGCGCATGGCTAGAGGGCGATGATTTAGATATTCAAAAACTACTTTATGATGATAATGGCAAGGCAAAAATATCCATTTTCTCTATCTCGCACCTTAATGATGATGAGCGCATGTTCTTCGTCACTATTTTGCTCAATAAATACATCGCATGGATGCGTCGCCAAAGTGGTACGTCGGCACTAAAAACGATTCTTTATATGGACGAGATATTTGGCTTCTTCCCGCCCACTAAAAATCCTCCCAGTAAAGAGCCGATGCTATTACTGCTAAAACAAGCGCGTGCCTTCGGTGTGGGTATTATTTTAAGTACACAAAACCCTGTTGATTTAGATTACAAAGGCTTGTCCAATATCGGCACATGGTTTATCGGACGCTTGCAAACCACGCAAGATATTGACCGTGTGATTGATGGTTTAGGTGGAAAAGTAGGCTCTAACTACAACAAAAAAGAAATCAAAACACTGTTAGCCAATCTAAAAAAGCGCACGTTCTTCCTGAAAAGCGCACACCTTGATGATATTCGTTTATTCAGCACGCGCTGGGTAATGAGCTATCTCAAAGGGCCTTTAAAGCGAGATGAAATATCGACCTTAATGAGTCATCAAAAAGCACAGCTCAAAGCAGAGGCAGCAGCAGAGCCACAAAGCTTAGTGCAAACAGTGGAAGGCTATGAAAATTACGCAACATTAGACAATACAATCCCACAATACTTTGACCTTGATTTAACCGAGCAACACCATTATCGAGCTAATTTAGTCGCAAAAGTATCGTTGCATTTCTTTAATCAAACACGCGGTATTGATGAGCAAGAAGAGCATTGCTTCAAGTTAGCATTGAATAGTGATGACCGCACCTTAGACTGGGATCATAGCGAGAAAGATGAGTTAGAAGCGTGTTTAAACGACTTAGTGGCTCAAGCACCAAGTACTGCAAAATATGCACCTATTGCGGACTTTATTGCTAGCGATAAAGCACTGAAAAAAGCCACAGGAAGTTTAAAAGGCTGGTTATATCGAAACTATCGCATGAATCTTTATCGTTCTAAGTCACCCAAGTTGGAATCAACACCTTATGAATCATTAGGTGATTTTAAAGTGCGTTTAAAAGACCTGTTAGATGATAAAAAAGAAGTCGATATTGAAAAATTACAAGAACGCTATCGTAAGAAAGAAAAAGTCTTACTAAACCGTTTATCACGCGCTCAAGAGCGTGTAGAAAAAGAAAAAGCAGACTCATCTGGCTCTTTAGTGTCAGCAGGTATCGCCGTGCTAGGAGCGCTCTTTGGCAGATCGTCTACCGCAAAAGTAGGTCGCGCCATTAGTCGTGGTAGCCGCGTATTAAAAGAACGCGGTGACGTAGGGCGCGCAGAAGAACGCCTAGCAGAAATAGAAGAAGATATTCAACAACTAGCAGAAGAGCTAGAAGATAAAATTGATGCCATGACCGACAAGTATGATCTTGACCTGATTACTATTGAAGAATTTGCAATTAAGCTACGTAAAACCGATATTGAAGTGGATGAGATAGCGGTGGTTTGGCAGGTGTAAAAATAGACTCATAAATGATAGGGAAGTCTCACACTAGGGTCATTTTCTGGAAAGTCTTTGGTATTGCGAGAAATAAGCAAGGCATTTTCAGTCTCGGCTGTTGCTTTAATAATAGCATCAGGTAAACGTATTTTTGCGCCTCTTCTGATAGAGACCGCTTTTTCTGCAATTTCTTCAGTAACGGGAATTTGTTTAAACCGAGAAAGAAAAGCTCGAATGATAGCTTCGTTTTCTTCATCAGCACCAACAAGTACTTCCATCCATGTGATAGAGCTGATTAAACAATGGCTATAGAGGGCAATTTCCTCTTTTGCTTGCTGAATGCCGTTTAAGTAATCAATTAAGATATTAGTATCAAAAACTGCTTTCATTTTATATTACCACTCATCTCTAATGCGCTGTTGGTACTGAAGACCCTCTACTTTTTTATCCTTCCACAAACCAAAAGCAGCATCTGTGTCAACTTGATGCTGTTGTAAATAATCCCTTATAGCACGTCTTATTAACTCTGCTCGGGATATTTTTTGCTGTTTCAGTAGAGCGGTTAAATGTATTAAAAGAGTGTCAGGTATATCAATAATTGTTCTCATAAGTATATCGTCATCATGTTGCCGTTATCATAATTATAATCTTTTTCTTTTCTTGTTACAAGCTCCTACACAGAATAAAAACCGTTTGTGCTTATAATAAGCACCAATCATATCCCTAGTATTATTTCAGCGAAAAGGTTCTTTGCTATAACTGTAATCCAACACAAGGATTCAGTTATGGTTAAGCTTTCATTTAAACAGATCAGAATACTCTTTCTCCTTTCAATTTTGATTTATGTCGCAACAGATCAAGCCATTGCAAAATATAATGCACGATCATGGAGTAATACGCTCAATGTTGTTATTTACCCCATTAATGGTGATGCCAGTGATAAAAGCCAGCAAACGATTAATGCGCTGACAGAAAAAAGATTTTCCTCAATAAAAGGCTTTATTAAGCAACAAGCTAAACACTACGATATTGCTATCAACCAGCCGATTGAGATTAGATTAGCACCGCAAATAAACAAGCCTCCTGCATTACCCGCATTTGACTCAGGCATGATAAGTGCTATGTGGTGGAGTCTAAAAATGCGCTGGTGGGCATGGTATGAAAATACTTATAAAGGAGACAAAGATATTCGTTTGTTTATTGAATATTATGCAAATGAAACAAGCAACTCACAAATATCGGTAGGCTTAGAAAAAGGCATGATGGCCTTTATAAAGAATTATGCAGATGAGCAATTTATCGAGCGAAATAATTTTATTATCGCCCATGAAATGCTACATACCTTGGGCGCTACTGATAAATATGACCCTGTCACACTCATACCACTTTATCCTCAAGGTTATGCAAATCCCTCGCGAGGGCGCTACAAAAAGCAGGATAAATGCGAAATTATGGCAGGGCGTATTCCCTTCTCAGATACTCTGGCGATGACACCTAACTCATTAAATGATTGCATGATTGGTAATACAACTGCTAAAGAAATAGGCTGGGTTAAATGAAAAATGGCAGATCTCAGGGGGTAGGTAAACGGCTACCCTCAGCCTTTATAGAAACAAAACCAATATCCTCCATAATGGTATAAACCGCAGGCAATACCAACATAATCAATACTGTGGATGTCACCATGCCAAAAATAATACTGGTTACTAGCGGGATTAATATCAAAGCTTGTGAGCTGGTTTCAAAAAGCAATGGAGTCATTCCTGCGATGGTGGTGATTGAGGTAAGAAAAATAGCTCTAAACCGATCACGCACTGCCTGTACAGCCGCATCGTGTAATGCCATGCCTTCTTTGGCGTGAAACTTTACAAATTCAACCAGTAAAATGGAGTCATTCACAACGATGCCTGATAGCGATACAAAGCCGATCATACTAGGTAGCGTAAAATCTAAGCCCATAATTAAATGCCCCCAGATTGCACCAATCAGCGCAAGCGGGATGTTTAGCATAATCAGTGCTGGCTCACGGTAGTTTTTAAAGATAAAACTGAGTAATAGAAATACGCCTAATGCACCTAAGAAGAAGCCAGAAAGAATCGAGAATTTGGTTTCATTGCCATTTTCAACTTCTCCTTTCAAACTAAATTTAATCTGTGGATAGCGTTTTTGTAAGCCTTCTAAGAAATTATTTTGTGTATCTTTTATAATTTCAGCGGTATTCGCAACGTCTGCGTCAACATCACCATAAATATTAACTGTCCGTGTGTGATTAACGTGAGCGATGCGCGCAAACTCACGCTTTTCAGTGAGAGTGGCAACACTGCTTAAAGGAATACTTTCTCCCTGCTTAGGAAAGATCATTAAATTATCAAAATCACTTAACTCTTGATGAGGCTTGCTATCAAGCTTGGCGATAATTTCATAGGCTTCACGCCCTTGGTAGATATTATTGATTCTAACGCCTTGAAAAGCAGCGCGTAGCTGCGAGGCAATACTTGCAGCGTCAACACCTGCGGCTAATGCACCGTGTTGTAAGGTGATACTAAATTGTGGCTTTCCTGGACGTAAATCATCCAATAAATTAGATACTCCATCGTAGCCTCGCAACCAGTTTTGTACCTCCCACGATGCTTTCGATAAATTATGCAAATTCTCGCCACTTAAACGAATATCGATAGCACGCCCTGCGGGGCCTACTTTTGCTTCTTTAAACTGCAAATTAACAACACTGGCAAGACTATTGGCAGATTCTGTATTGCTCCGCCAGAGACGTGTGAGTTCAGCAATTTTTGTGTGGCGTTTTTCGGTATTTAATAAATCTAAACTGATGGTCGCCATGTGCGCGCCATTTTCGGCGGCATCGGCATGTTGGCTATATGATACCTGCACATTTTTAACCAAATCTTCAGGCTCATTTTTACTGAGTGTTTTATTGGTCTTTTTTAAGGCGATTAAAAATTGCTGAATAACACGCTCGGTCTCTGCTAATGGCGTACCTTGGCTGAGTAACACCCTCGCTTCAACGCTATTCCCCTCAATATCAGGAAAGGCTTTAAATTTGACCGTTCCCGTGGCAATTAAACCAATAGAAAAGACAAACATGGCGAGCGCAATTCCCAGTGTAAGGTAACGAAAACGAATTGCAACAATGGCAATATGTCCCATGCCATTGCGTAATTTGTTAAAGCCTGTATTAAATCTTTGTCGCCATTTTGGTGGCTCTTTATGATGTGTGTGTTCTAAAGAATGTTTTAGATGATGCGGTAATACAAAGGTCGCTTCGATGAGGCTGATAAATAAAACAGCTAACAGCACAACAGGCAGTACCCCCAATATTTGCCCCATATCACCTTTCATCATCAGCAAGCTACCGAATAAAAAAGCAGAGGTCAGAAAGGATGAAAAGACACCACGTAAGACCCGTTGCGTACCCCCAACCGCTGCTTCAACAGGAGACTTTCCCTTGTCGTATTCATGGGCGATACTTTCGGCAAGCACAATCGCATCATCCATTAAAATACCAATCGCCATAAGCAATGCGATCATCGAAATCATATTAATCGTAACGCCCATGACGACCATGACGGCTAATCCACCTAAAAAAGAAACAGGCAAACCCAGCGTCACCCAAAAGGTATAGCGCCAATTAAAAAACAGCAAAAGGGCAAAACCTGCCAGTAATAACCCCTGCCAACCATTTTTAAGCAGTAGCTTAAGGCGATCACTCACCAGTGACGCACCATCTTGTGTAATGGTTAATTTTGTACCTTCGGGTAGGATTTTATTTTCTTCTTTGACGAATGCCTCAATAGCAGCAAAGACTTTTAAGGTATCGTCGATGGTATTTTTACTGATAACAAGCAACGCGGCTTTCTTGCCATTGAGTTCGACACGCTTTTCCTGTTTTTCAAAGCGATCTTCTATTGTGGCAATATCCCCTAGTTTTATTTCACCCCCTTTAGGCGTATTCATAATAACGAGGTCTGCTAACTCATCCGCTGTTTTGCGTGAGTTTTCAAACCGTATTTGATAATCCGTTTCACTGGTTTTTAGTGTACCCGCAGGTAACTCAAGCGACTGTGCAGTAATTAAACGAGCAATATCTTGCACACTGAGTTGATATTTTAATTGTGTATCGGGGTGAATTAATATTTGTAGCTGATGCTCCGAGAAACCGCTGAGTGTCACAATGGGAATTTTGGGTGATGCCAATAAACGGTCGCGATAATATTCTCCTAATGCCTTGAGTTCCGCCGTGGTGAGCTTATCCGCAGTGATAGCAATCGTTGCTACAGGTCGAACGCGCCCGAGTAATTTAATAACAGGGTCTTCTACATTATCAGGAAAGTCACTGATGCCATTAATGGCAGATTTAATATCATCGTTAAACTCGCGTATATCTCCCGCTTCTTGCATCTCTAAGGTAAAGATAGCGATATTATCGCGCGCATCACAAACCTGTTCTTTTAAAAAACTAATCCCATCGGTTGCATCTTCTAAGCGGTTACAAATTCCATCTTCAACATCTTCGGGGTTCGCACCAGGGTAGGCTAGGGTGACTTGTACCTTGCTGGGCTTGAGTGTGGGAAAAGATTCTTTATTGAGTTTACCTAAAGAGACAATACCAAGAGCGATAATTGCCATCATCATAATATTGGCAGCCGTGGGGTGAGTGGTGAAAAAACGGATCATTTTTGTTCACCATGACTTGTGTTTATATCTTTTCGTGCCGCTTTTTTAAGAAACTCTTTTTCGTAGGCTTTGTTCTCAACAGGCGCTAACGGCAAGCCTTCGATCACAGGAATCACATCACTAATAATCAGTTGCTCTCCCGCTTTAATACCACTTTTTATAATGGTGAACTCACCTTGGTTATAGGATATTTCAACAGCTCGAATGGTTAATTTATTATCTTTCCCCACCAAATAAACACGTCCTTGATGAATCGCTCTGCGTGGAATAACTAGCATCTTATGACGTGGTGCAAGAAACTCAACGGCTGTATACATACCTTTGAGCAATGGCGGACGTTTACCCGGAATAACGCCCCCATACGGATTATTCACCGCAACCACCAAACCAATCGTGTCACGGGTAGGATCAATCGACTCACTAATACGCACCAACTCGCCATCCCAATGCGCTGAATTATCACCATCGCCGACTAAACGCACCTTCGCTTTCAGCTTCATTTTAGAGATAATGGTGCTGAAATTAGCAGGGTTATTAAAATTAATTTCAGTATGACCTAATCCACTGGATAAAAGAGGGCGGAACTGTCGTGTAGGGAGTTGTGCGGTAATTTCTATAGCCTGTGTTCCAGAGGCTTCAAATAACACACCGCCAGCATTAATAAACTCACCTTTTTCTACAAATACCGAGCCAATACGAGCATCAAAAGGCAAGCGTACTTCAGTGCGCCCTAAGGTCTCTTTACTTTGATTCACTTGGCTACGTGACTGAGCGATTTTCGCTTTTGTAGCTGATTTGCGACTGGAATAGCTCGCCAATTTACCTTTAAGCTCTTCAACTTGTTGGCGTAGCTGTAAGACTTTTTGCTCTTCTGCATCTAAAGCCGAACGCGCAATGAGACGCTTATTCCAAATTTTCTGAATACGCCCTAACTCTTTTAAACCCACATTAAGATTTTTTTGCGCGATATTCAAAGAACGGCGCGTACTCACCTCTTCGGTTTCTAACTGCTTTAACGATGACCGACTACTTGCAAGTCCTGCCTTACTTTGGTTTAAAGAAATTTTATACGAAGTCGGCTCAATGCGGATAAGCACCGTGCCTTTTTTAAGACTAGCCCCTTTTTTTAACTTGCGGTGGCGGTAACTTATTTTACCACTAACCTCTGCCTTCGCTTTTAATAAAACTGCAGGTTCGACATTACCAAATGCCATCGCACGACCACGAAACGGGATTTTATTAATAGTAATCACCTCAACCGTTTTAGTCGGAAACTTAGCTTCTTTATGCTCGATAGGCGCTTTGGATTTCACCTGCACCACCACAAATGCAACCGCTGCAATTAAAATAATAGGAAGAATAAAGGCCTTTTTAAATGGGTTCATGGTGTTGCTTCCTATTGTTTGTTTTTACCTGAATCCGCATTGAAGTCATGGGTTCAGGTTTTACTGCCTTGAAAAAATTATCATTATCAAACTGATGTTACGCAGTGGTGATTCTTCACTTTTGCTGCAAGGTTTTCGTAGCCGACTAAGCTTTTGTTGATATGCGAAGCGTCTTAACGGCTACGAGTTCATTTCTTTTGCGTCGCCAAAAGAAACGAACCAAAGAAAAGGCGACCCAGCTACCCGCTTTCTCCTGCGCTTCACAAGTAAAAATGGGCAGGGCAAAAACTCGCTACGCTCAAACAGCTTGC
>QOAQ01000145.1 GCA_003972955.1 Aquificaceae bacterium | reverse complement strand
GTAAGCCATGTACCAGGTAATGAGTGTTTTATGCTCAGCAACAAAGCCCTTTCAGTTTTCTTGAAAGATTTGTTTTAGCGTAAATAACCCTTTTTGTACAGTTTCCATATTGAGGTATTATAGCGTTTGATTTGAAATATGGGCAAATAGGGTCAGGCATGTGGCGTTTTTGTTTTTTTGCCCGATAGGGCATCATGTTCAATAATCTGGCATTGCTTTACTCTGATCAAAAAAAATATAAAGAGGCTATTCCTTTATTTGAGCGGTCTTTGGCTATTTTAAAGACTAAGTTTCCTAATGGTCATCCCAATATTGATGCCATACAAAGAAATATTGAGAAGCTAAAAAGTAAGATTAATTAAGCTTCTTTCAATACTTCTTGCGCTGGCACATAGTCATAGCCCAGCTCCTTAGCAACTTCTTTATAAGTCACTTTTCCACGGCATACATTTAGCCCATTGCACAAATGTGGATCATCTAATAATGCTTGTGTTACGCCTTTATTGGCGATATTCAAAGCATAGGGCAGGGTGACGTTATTGAGTGCGTAGGTGGATGTTTTGGGTACAGCTCCTGGCATATTAGCGACGCAGTAATGCACCACATCATTAACCATAAAAGTAGGCTTAGCATGGGTGGTAGCATGTGATGTTTCGAAACATCCGCCTTGATCGATGGCGACATCAACAACTACCGCGCCTTTTTTCATCTTGCTAATCATTTCTCTGCTGACCAGTTTGGGTGCTTCTGCGCCAGGAATTAGCACGCCGCCTATAACGAGGTCGGCATCTAAAATATGTTGTTCTAGCGCGTTTTTATTAGAGAAAATACTGTTGGTGCTATCGCCAAACTGGCGCCAGTGTCGTTCTAATGATTCTGGATTATTGTCTAAAACCCATGTGTCAGCGCCCATACCTACCGCAATATGTGCCGCGTGTGTGCCAACAATACCTGCGCCAAGTATAACGACTTTAGCAGGAGCAACACCAGGCACGCCGCCGAGTAACATACCTAAACCACCTTGTGGTTGCTCTAGGCAATGTGCGCCTGCTTGTACGGCTAAACGACCTGCAACTTTCGACATGGGGGCGAGTAAGGGTAAGCCACCGAGTGGCGAGGTGATTGTTTCGTAAGCAATGCAGATTGCACCGCTCTCGACTAAATCTTTAGTTTGCTCAGGATCGGGCGCTAGGTGTAAATAGGTAAATAGTATTTGACCTTCACGTAACATGGCGCGCTCAACTGTTTGAGGCTCTTTTACTTTAACAATCATTTCCGCTCGAGCAAAAATATCACAGACCTCTTCGATAATCTTAGCGCCTACTTTTTGATAATCATCATCGCTTGCACCAATGCCGACACCTGCATTGCTTTGTACTAATACTTTATGTCCATGAGCAACCATCTCATGCACGCTAGATGGCATCATACCGACGCGATATTCATGGTTTTTGATTTCTTTGGGGATGCCGATAATCATCGGTGTTTACCTCTTTGTGTTATAACAAGGCTTTGCTATCACTAAAGATTAGTAAACTATTACTATAAAAGTAATTCGAATATTCGATTCTATGGGAAATATTTGGAAGTTTTAGTGTGGTAGATAGTAGATTATTAAGGCATGCCTTATATCTCATGAGATTAATAGCCTGTGTTTTGCAAAAGCCCAACACAGGCTATAAATGAAAATAATTAAGGTTTTCTAGCCACACCCGTATCAATAGCTGCCTGTGCTATCGCTTGTGGAATACGGTCACGTAAACGTGGGTCAAGTGGTGTAGGGATTATATATTCAGGGCCAAATTCCATTGAGTCAATGTCATAAGCCTTTAGCACTTCTTCGGGCACTTCTTCTTTCGCAAGCGCGGCTAATGCTTTAACGGCTGCAACTTGCATTTCACGGTTTATGCACGAGGCGCGCACGTCTAACGCGCCACGGAAGATAAACGGAAAACCGAGTACATTATTAACTTGGTTCGGATAATCACTACGACCTGTTGCCATAATAATATCAGGGCGTGCTGCTCTTGCGAGTACAGGGTCAATTTCAGGGTCTGGGTTTGAAAGTGCAAATACAACTGGCTTTTCTGCCATGGCTTTAACGGCTTCTTCGCTCAGTAGGTTAGGGCCTGATACGCCAACAAAGACATCGGCATCGGTACATGCCTCTAAAATAGTGCGTTGCTCAGTTTTGACGGCAAACTCTGCTTTATATTCATCGAGATCATCGCGTCCTGTGTGGATAACACCACCACGGTCTAGCATGTAGATATTTTTTTTGCGTGCGCCTAAAGCATGTAGTAATTGCATCGATGCGATACCAGCCGCACCTGCACCAAGGCAGACAATTTTTATATCTTCGATTTTCTTGCCTTGTATTTCTAAGGCATTAATTAAACCAGCGGCGATGATAATCGCTGTGCCGTGTTGGTCGTCATGGAAAACAGGAATATCGAGTAATTCACTAAGTTTACGTTCGATTTCAAAACAATGTGGTGCTGCAATATCTTCTAGGTTTATGCCACCAAAAGTAGGGGCGATGCGTACCACGGTATCGATAAAATCTTGCGGGGTTTCTGCATTGACTTCAATATCAAATACATCAACATCGGCAAAACGCTTGAATAAAACGCCTTTACCTTCCATAACGGGTTTTCCTGCTAACGCGCCAGTATTACCTAAACCCAGTACGGCTGTACCATCGGTTATAACGCCGACTAAATTGCCTTTTGCCGTGTATTTATAAGCGGTTTCTGGATCTTTCTCTATTTCTTTGACTGGTTCCGCAACGCCTGGGGTGTATGCCAAATAGAGGTCGTGCTGTGTCTCGGTTGGTTTTGTTATCTCCGTTGCAATTTTTCCTGGTTTTGGAAATTCATGGTATGCAAGTGCTTGTTCTTTTAATGTTTTTGACATGGTATTGCCTTTTGATGATGTGATAGTGCTGCTTTATCTCGCAAAGGTTTAAAAGCAGCTTCTTTTGTATGTATAGACCTATTTAATAATTTTAACCAACGTACCTAACTCAGGTTCTCCATTAGGAAACTTACCATTGAGTAAGCGCAGTCTGCGTGCATCAACTGCGCTTTGTTGTGCCAGTTTTTCAAATGTCATTCCCTTGCTAGTAACGTTACCTACAACGACTTTGCCGTATCTGTTTTTACTAATTCTAAATTTTAAGCCATTGATATTTTTTAAATAGGTATTACGGTTAGGTGAACGAGTCCCCGCAGAAGGGATGCTTTTTGCGGCATTAATCACTTCTTGTAGACGTTGGTCATTACTTGGATGGCTAGCGAAAAGACCATGATATGAGCCAGCACGACCTGAAAATTGTTCTTGCGCTTTTAAGACACCAATAACATCAATCATATTTTTTGGACTGTAACCCACGCGGGCTAAATATTTTGCCCCTAGGCGGTCAGCTTGTAGCTCATGTTTGCGCCCGTAACCACTTAACATGGCTGAACCTAATTGATTTAAGGTATCTGCTCCGCCTGTTTTTTTAGCGATGATGTCAATTAATACACTTGCCGCCATGCCTGCACTGGCTTGTTGTACGCCGTGTCGGGCTGTCACATGACCGATTTCATGCCCTAAAACACCTGCTAGTTCACCTTCAGAATTCAAGTAAGCAAGTATTCCTGTGGTGATATAAACGTATCCGCCAGGTAAAGCAAACGCATTAACGGAAGGATCATCTAACACGGTAAAGGTGTAACGAATATTATTACGATCACTTTTGCTGGCAAGCAACTGTCCAATATTATTAACATAGGCTTGTAAATGAGGACTATTATAAACAGGCGTTTTTTTGATAATGTCTTTATGCGCCTGCGCTCCCATTGATATTTCTTGCTCTTTAGAAATCAATGAAAATTCTTTTTTTCCTGAAACAGGGTTTACCGAACAGGCTGAGAGAGCCAATGTTGTACTGAGTACGAGCGCAGAAATAAATCGAGTAAATCTAGATTGATGCATCATGCTATTCTTCCTTTGGCGAAGAGGTTGGTGAAAGTTTAGAGGCTGTGTAAATATTCTGGGACAGTCTCTTTAGTTTAAAATATCCAATTGAGCGGGATGGCGCAGGGTTATCGTCCGTTTGCCACGATGCTTTCTTAATATTCCGCTGATGATAATATTTTTATGCAAAAGCTTTTTGGGATCGTAAGTATTAAAATATTTAATATAGCGTTTCCCTAGTTTAATCAAAATTTTCTTATCTAGCTGAAGAATTACTGATTTTTTTCTAAGTTTAATTTTTTTGATACGAGCTTTTAAGCGGACATAGCCTGTATATGACTTTTTGAGTTGGGAAGATGTCATTATTTGATGATTCTTTTGCCGCCAGATATTGAGCTTTTTCTTTTGAGCCGTGTGTTCAGCCTGTTGATAATTATCAATATAGTGTGTGTTAGGTGGGAAAATCATCGTCGTTGCCCAGCCATTTTTTAGCATCCATAAGGAAATATCTCTACCATCAGGCAAAAATACATGGGCTAAGTGACGTTTGTAACGATCTAATTTTTCCTTGCCTAATTCTAAACGAACACGATTATTTGACTGCTTGAGCAAAGCGCGTAATTGCTCGGTTGCCTCACGACCATATCGCTCGCCTTTCTTTTTATGATGTGCTACCTCAGGTGTATTGATACCAATAATTCTAATTTTACGTCCATCTTTTAAGAGTAGTGTATCACCATCATAAACCCATTTAACCTGTTGGTAATTAGGTTTAGCCTCGCAAGCACTGAATAGCAATGTGCTGAGAAGAATACAAATAATATAGAAGAAAGGGCGCATAAGGATTGAATAGAATGTGTAGTGACGAGAACAACACATTTTTAATTAGGAAGTAGGGAATAACGGGCATAAAAAAGCACCCTTAAAAAGAGTGCTTTTAATTTCATACAAACCGTAGTACGACTTATTTTCTGCCGTAACGCTTGTTGAACTTATCGATTGCACCAGCAGCAGTATTTGTATTCTGCTTACCTGTGTAAAATGGATGAGAGTGACTAGAGATTTCCACCTTAATGAGCGGGTACTCGTTACCATCTTCCCATTTGATCGTCTCTTTTGATGACATCGTTGAACCCGTCAAAAAAGAAAAATCACTACTAAGATCTTGAAATACTACTTGTTGATAATTTGGATGTGTATCGGCCTTCATGTTGAAGATCCTCAGAATGCTGTTATTGACAAAATTTAAAGAGCGAGGATTCTATCAAATTAGTCTGGGGTTGGGCAAGTGGTATTCGTTTAAGGTAATAAAAAAGGGCAAAACCCTGAGGTTTCGCCCTTTTTTATCTTAACTAAGTAAATAGTCAAGAACAGCTTAAAGTAAAAACTACTTTAAGCGAATATCGTGTTGGCTATTTAAAGCGCTACGATGTTCTCTGCTTGCGGGCCTTTTTGACCATCTGTAACAGTGAACTCAACTCTTTGGCCTTCTTGTAAAGTTTTGAAGCCATCGCCAGAGATTGCGCTAAAGTGAGCAAAAACATCTGGTCCAGATTCTTGCTCGATAAAGCCAAAACCTTTTGCTTCGTTAAACCACTTAACGGTTCCAGTAGTAGTAGACATATAAAAATAACCTATTTATTCAAAAGTAATCAATAGCCCGTTGTAAGGGCTGGTTTGCTGAAAGTTAACTGCCATGATAAAAATAGTGTCTAAAGAAACTATTGGCATAGCAAGTTATAATACAGTTCAGCTAAGGCGGATTATATAGAGCCTTATTCTCTAGTCAATGACTATTCCCAATCATCTGATGTAATGCATGGGACTTATTTATAAAATCCAAATAAGTGACCTCACTAAAACCATAACTTATTACAGTATCCCCTACATCCATGTAGATATTTATTAAACAGGAGAACACCTTGAGTCACCTGCTTAATATTCATATAGAATCTTTATGGGGTACGACTTTTATAAAAAGTCGAGAGATTCTATAGTGTACTGTATTTTTATAGGCTCATATTATGGTCGTAATGAGGTCACTTATTTAGATTGATTAGGACTTGTTCCTTATCCTCACTTAGATAATCTCATCTTGTTGCGTAGAGTAACTATGTGCTTATAAGTTCATCTAATTTGAAATAAAAACTCTGAGTCCTTAGCACTTTGAGACATTATTCTTGCGCGTTCCTTCCCTTTGCGAAAAACACAAAGTTAGTAGCTCATTTATTTTTAATATTTTACTAATGCTATCAATCTTTGCTTTTGTGCTTCATCATCGCCCATATATTTTTAAAACCTATCTAAACTTCAATATGCTTGAAATTCTTTACCAAGATGATGTCCTCGTTGCTATTAATAAACCCTCAGGCTTATTGGTGCATCGCAGTATGATTGACCATCATGAAACAGCGTTTGCGATGCAACAAACACGCGACCAAATAGGGCAACACGTTTTCCCTGTGCATCGTTTGGATAAGCCGACCTCTGGTGTCTTGCTCTTTGCTTTAGACCGCGATACTGCGAGGCAGGTGACTCAGCAGTTTGCTGATAAAAAAATACAAAAAAGTTACAGAGCGGTTGTGCGTGGCTATACGCAAGCAGCAGGAACAATAGATTACGCCTTAAAAGAACAGCTCGATAAAATGACCGACTCGAAAGTCAAGCAAGATAAAGAGGCGCAAGCAGCGATAACACATTACAGGCGTGAAGCAATGGTAGAGTTACCTTTTGCTGTAGGACGTTATGATACGGCGCGTTATTCCTTGGTAAAATTGATGCCAGAAACAGGTAGAAAGCATCAAATTCGTCGTCACATGAAGCATATTTTTCACCCTATTGTGGGTGATACTTCGCATGGTGATGGCAAACACAATAGCTTATTTAGAGAGCAGTTTGCTTGCCATCGTTTGTTATTGCATGCTGATTGTCTGGCGTTAAAACATCCCTTGTCAGGTGATGAGCTTGTTATCCATGCAGCTTTACACGATGATTTTCAAAGCATTGTTGAGCACTTGTTTTCTATAGCCTGAATTTTTATTTGCAGTCTTTCAATTTATTATTTATGCTTGCCGCTATTTTCTATAAAACCTAATAAAACCAAAATATTATCATTTATTTTATAGAACTGTTTTGACCCTAATATGTCGTAGCTCTACCACCTTACCGAATGGAATACAGCAAACCATAATGACTACAATACAACGGACTGTAGTACCGCTTTTTATCGCCTTATTTTTCTTTTTTATTATCATTAATACTGCCTTCTCAACGCCGACGGGAAACCTTAATTCTCCTTTGGGAATAAATACGAATGAAGCATTAGAAAATGATGCTAGTTTACCCTTTGTTGATTTGTTTCGTTTGGCTTTACCTTTTGATGAAGCGCGTCCTTGGTTTACTAAAGGTAATGTGACGTTTGATAAAAATGGCTGGCCACAAGATTTACATAAGGGGCAGGCAGGGACACGTTTCTTAAGTCACATGCCCGTTAAAAATCTTCCTGCAGGACTGTATACCGTTCGTTACGAGGGGGAAGGTCATATTCGTTATGGCGCAAGTGCGAAGTTAGTTAAGCGTTCAAAAGGTAAAGATTTAATCCGTTTTGTGCCGATGAAAGATAACCTTGTCACGGCGACCTTATTTATCGAAAAAACAAATCCTAAAGATCATCTACGTAATATCCGTATTTTAATGCCAGGAGGGATTTGTGTGGGGGATGTTTACAAACGTGTTAATCATAAAAAAGCCTGTCGTGGGCGACAGTATTTATCGTTTGCAGAGCATTATCGCCAGATTATTTTTAACCCTGATTATTTGAATTTTATGAAGGATTTTAAAGTCGTTCGTTTTATGAATATGGGCGGGGTAACACGTAATAATATCAGCCTGTGGAAAGATCGTCCTACACTTGAAAAAGCCACATGGGGAGGTAAAGAAGGAGTACGTGGCATTCCCTTGGAAATTATGGTGGAGTTAGCGAATCAATTAAATATCGACCCTTGGTTTAATATTCCGCACAACGCGGGCAGTATTTATATTTATCATTATGCCAAATATGTAAAAGAGCATCTGCGTCCTCATTTGAAAGTGTATATCGAATACAGCAATGAGACATGGAATGACCTTTTTGTCCCCCAAGCCGAACACATGAAGCAGACAGGCGTACGCTATCGTTTAGATAAAGACCGTCGTGTGGCGGGTGCAAAATATTACTCGATGCAGAGTGTGAAAATATTTAAACAATGGCAAGCTGTTTTTGGCAGTACCAAACGCTTAGTCCGCGTCATGGGCGGTTTGACGAGTGATCTAAAATTAACGCAGATGTTGTTAGGTTATAAAAATGCCTATAAATATGTCGATGCGTTTGCCATAGGGCCTTATGTTCAGATTGGTCAAAAAGATATTAAAAAAGTGAGAAGTGTCAATGATGTCTTTAAGCGTTTGGTTGACCCTGCTAATCGCTACTCTATTGGCAATATTTTAAAATTTGTACACCAACAAGCTAATATTACCAAACGCTATGGGGTTGATTTGATTGCCTATGAAGGTGGGCAGCATTTGGTTGATTATAAAACGCACTCCTTAAAAGAGGGCGCAACACCCTTTCTTTTGCAAGCGAATAAAGACCCGCGCATGGCACAACTTTATTACCATTTATTATCGGGTTGGAAAAAAGAGGGCGGTAAGCTGTTTGTATTATTCTCTGCGCCACGTCTTTACACATGGCATGGCAGTTGGGGAATAAAAGAGTACATCACTCAAACCGCATCACAAGCACCTAAATATCGAGCAGTGCTAGCCTTTAATAGAGGTCAACCGTGTTGGTGGCAAGGTTGCTCCTCATCGAATATCGTGCATCATAAAAAACCGCTCAGTATTGCAAAACATTTAGTGACTGGCACAGAGGCAGTCGCCGAGAAACCTATCTCAATCACTATTCCTTATGTTGCAACAGCTAAAAAACAGCCTGTTAGCAAAGCAATAAGTGTTGGCAATTTAATAACAGGTGATGTGGATGACAAGAATGATTTATCTGCACAGTGGCGTGCGAATTGGGATGATAAAAACCTCTCTATTTGGGTCAATGTAAGGGATGACAAAATAGTCCAAGATTCTAAAGAAACATGGGCAGACGACTCGATTGAGATTTATTTGGATATGGACAGCAGCCGTAGAAAAAGTTTTGATGGTAAAAATGATATAAAGTTATCGTATCGAATGAAGGATAAAAAGGTACATATTGATGGCATTGAGTCTAAGACAATTAGTAATGCGATTACCTTTACGATGAAGCCAATACCAAACGGTTATCGCTTAGAAACGGCGATACCATGGGCAGTCTTTAAAATAAAACCACGTAATAATCAACGAATAGGCTTTGAAGTTGAAGTGAATGATGATGACTCTGGTAAACAACGCGATGGCAAAATAGCATGGAACGCAAAAGTGGATAAGGCGTGGAAAAATCCTAAAATGTTTGGGGAGATTGTATTGCATAAGTAGATGGCATCATCCAAGCTGGGACAAAGAGTTGCTATAGACATTCGCTTAAATAATTTATCGATACTAAAACTGAAATCAACATAAAGTCGCTAAAGTTCAGCCTTTTATCAAAAGAATTTAAAGAAAGTTAAGACACTCATGGTAATTAACTCTACTACCACGATTGCTAATAGCGCAATCTATAAATGAGTATTTCTTTAGATTTTTTTCTTATGTTTCCATCACTTGTACTATAATCTGAAGTAAATGAATATGAAGAGCCACTTGTTAATCACTAAATTCTAACTATAGATTTAGTCATAACAACGGTTTATTCTCCTTCCCTTTTTTACAATAAGTCAATGACCTTTATGAATAATACGTCCGTTTATAATTTAAAAAATATTTCTTTATCGTTGTCAGCTACTGTTTTGACCGCGTGTTTAGTGATGCCCTTAACCGCGAATGCAGATACTAGCTCTTCTGTCGATGCGATTATGGAGCAACTTAAATCATTAAAAGCACATGCTCCAAAAGTATCAACACCAGCACCTGTAGTAGAGGAGACTAAAACTGAGGAAAAAACGGTAATTAGTGAACCTGTTGTAGTAGAGCAAAGCAGTGAGAAAGCAGTAGAAACAACAAATGTTATTAGTGTAGAAACAGCTCCCGTCGTGAGAGAAGAGGTGGAAAAGAAATCATCAATGACCGTTGATAATAGTGCGGTGATGATACCTGAGACAAAAAAATCACCTGCTCCTGTTACTCACGTTAAACACTCAACCGCGAGAAAAATAACAAAAAGAAAATCAAAGAAACATGCTAAAAAGAAAGCAATGATGCGGGATTATGAGGCATTTGATAAAAATTATATGGCTTTAATTAATCAAATTCTGAATGAAAGCCCAAAATCACATAGACCTGCTAACGCAATGCAACACTCAGGTAAACGTATATCAGGTTGGATCTATTTAGGACGTTATGTGAATGGCAAATGGGAAGGTAGCAATACACTAAGTTCAGGTAATGCCTTGCCTCAAGCAGGTCAGCAATATACAGTAAAATCAACCCGTCTTAACTTAAGAAAGTCTCGTCCACTTAAAGGTGGTTTAGGCAAATTAGTTAAAGTATTACGTGCAGGTGAGCAGGTACGTGTGCAGAAAGTACACCGCTCTAGTCGAAATAATTATTGGGCTAGTGTGTCGCGTTAATTTGCATAATCTCTATTCATTTTGAGTAGTATAGACATTCATTTAAATAATTCCCTTCGACTCCGCTCAGGGAGCGACTTCCCTGAGCTTGTCGAAGGGTGCGGATAGTTTACTATTGTTTAGCCAGTCTTCATGTGGCTGGGAAATGTAATATATGAAAAACTATAGCTTAAAATGAATAGAGTTCCTAAGAACATGATGCCCTATCGGGCAAAAAAACAAAAACGCCACATGCCTGACCATATTTGCCCATATTTCAAATCAAACGCTATAATACCTCAATATGGAAACTGTACAAAAAGGGTTATTTACGCTAAAACAAATCTTTCAAGAAAACTGA
>QOAQ01000123.1 GCA_003972955.1 Aquificaceae bacterium | reverse complement strand
CCCTTCGACAAGCTCAGGGAACTAGCTCCCTGAGCTTGTCGAAGGGTGCGGATAGTTTACTATTGTTTAGCCAGTCTTCATGTGGCTGGGAAATGTAATATACAACCTTCGTCCAACAAATAATAGAGCAAGCAATAGACCACCCAATGAGCCAATCAAAGAAATTTTTATATGATCCAACCCTATTGATTGATTAAAGACACTGATTAGGAGAACAATCAGTACAGGAAAAATAAACATCATCATCTTCGTATAAGCCAACCAAAAAGAGGCTTGTTGCTCAGAAGCACAAGATTTTGCAAGATTGTTTGCTAAAGGACGCGAGAGAAGTGTTGAGACCAATAAGCTTAAAATGATACTTAGTATGATTTCAACAAAAAATAAACTGACATTACTCATTATGATTTCCTCATATTCAGGTTAAAAACACAAAGAGTCAGTCAGACTTATTAGGCTCTTTGATCAAGAACCTCTAGTATTTAAGAAAACTGTTACAACAATCTTCCTTAATGATAAACCATGATAACAAAAATTATTTTCATAACTATTTCAATTGCTTATACGCTTCCAAAAAGATCATTCAGAACTACAAAAAATAGATAAAATGATTATCTAAGGACTCAGGATTGAATAATGTGTGGAACTTGACACAGAATTTTTGTTTCAGATTGGATGATCTCAATCGGCGCATAGTCATTCTACGCAACGATTGAGAACATTCAATCTGGGATAAAAAGGCATTTAAGTTTCGTAGATTATTTAATTCTGAGTCCTAAATTAATTCAGCCCTCCTTTTCGTTTCAAATATTCCTCTTGAGAAAGCCCTTTCATAGACTCACGATCACGGTATCGTTGCTCTTCAAGTTGCTGATCAACTAAGTTAATAACATCAGAAAATCGAGCATCTCCTGCTTCGATCAAATCATCTTGAATGAGGTCTATATACTTTATTAATAAATTAAATCGTTCCTGAGAAGTCGTACCACTACTTTGCATATCCCCAGCAACACCCATTAAATCTTCAAGCATCGCTAATAGCTGAGCTATTAAAGAAAGTGTAAAAGATTCATCCGTGCCTGCCTCTGTTTGCATATCTAGAACATCGCTCGCGATACTTAAAATATCAACAATTCCCTGTTTTAGTGCCACATTATCAGTATCGTCTATTTGCGTGTTGCCAAAAGGCACATCACCAGAACTTCCTTCACCTTCACCCCTTGCCAAACTTAAAATAGAGCCTATATCTTGCTCAATATCTTCAACAGCCACAGAGTCTTTAGCCTTCTCTTCTGAAGAAGAAACATTGCTCGACAACTTGTTTAGAACCGTCTCTATATTCTTAGATAATCTCTTACTATTTTTACTCTTCTCCTTCAATACGACCGCGGGTGCTAAATGTTGTTCGATTGACGTGTTGCTAGGTGAAGGAGTACCTAACCTAGAAGGAATCAAAGGTGCTATATTACTAACATTATTACTTAAACCATTAGACATAAAAAATCTCCTATTAGCGCCAAAACCACCGTTACATAAGATGGCAAACAACTCCATTTGGGTTACACTATTAATACTCCGTCAAGAATAGATTCAAATGAAGTAGTAGACTTAATATAGATGATATTTTCTTTACGGCTACTCTCACCTTTAATGAACAAGATAATTGCATCAATAAATATGATAAGTGGACTTAATCAGAGATTCCTTAAGAACAGCATCACCACCTTAAAATAGAAAAAACTTAACAACTCAAGGTATAAACATCCTATTATGAAATTTGCTGAAGATAACAACAAAGATCAATATCAAATCACAGCTTATGATGATGACTCTGTACACGTGAATGACAAAGCATTTAACAAAGGATTTATTGTAATGCCCAAGCACTTTATTCACGACTGGCAACCACAGCACTATGCAGACCTGCACGTAACAGATTTAGACATACTCTTTAATCTCAAACCAAGCGTTATTTTATTAGGCACAGGCGCTAAGCAAATTTTTCCACCCAAAGAAATTTATTTAGCATTCGTTAAATCGGGCATTGGTTTTGAGATAATGGATACACAGGCAGCCTGCCGAACTTTTAATATTTTAATGTCGGAAGATAGGAATGTGGCTGCTGCAATGTTTATAAGCTAAAGCTAATGAGTAGCTTCTATTAATTTGAAGAGCGACGAGTCTTAGGCTTTGCACCGAACCCTTTGCGCTTTGGTTTACGATTTTGTGATGTTGATGGCTTAGTCTTATTTTTAGGCTGATTTTGATTGTTTCCCCTATTCGATCCACCCGTTTGAGTCTTAGGTTTTTTCGGTTTTTTGGGGCGCTTTGCTTTATTACCATTGGGGTTATGCTTCGTCAATGGCACACTATGACTTGGTACAAAACCCACCTCTTGCTCACGCACTAAAGTCTGCCCTATCAAGTTTTCAATCGTTTGCAATAACTTCACTTCATCGGCACTTACTAAAGAGATTGCCTCACCCGTCATTCCCGCACGACCTGTACGTCCGATACGATGCACATAATCTTCAGGTACATTTGGTAACTCAAAATTAATTACCAACGGTAAACTTGCTATATCAATTCCGCGTGCTGCAATATCGGTGGCGACTAATACGCGTACTTTTCCTGATTTAAAATCAGCCAAAGCGCGGGTTCGTGCGCCTTGGGTTTTATTGCCATGAATTGCGGCAGCCCGAATACCATCTTTATCTAAGCGTTTTACCAAACGATTCGCACCATGTTTCGTGCGCATAAAGACCAATAGTTGCTGCCAATCATTATTCCGAATCATATGACTCAACAAGGCTGTTTTTTTACTTTTATCCGCCTCAAAAACAGATTGTTTAACCGTCTTTACCGTTGTATTACGCGGGCTAACATCAATCTTCACAGGCTTATTTAAAAAGCCTTCAGCAAGCGCACGAATATCACCCGAAAAAGTTGCCGAGAATAAAAGTGTCTGACGTTTTTTAGGTAAAAAAGCAAGTATTTTGCGTATATCATGGATAAAACCCATATCTAACATACGATCCGCCTCATCAAGAATAAGCACTTCTAGATGATCAAATCGTACAGCATTTTGATTATAGAGGTCTAACAAACGCCCAGGGGTTGCCACTAAAATATCTGTACCTTTACGCAAGCGCATCATCTGCGGGTTAATTTTTACGCCACCAAACACCACCGTCGAAGTCAACGGCAAGTACTTACCGTAAGTCGCTACACTTTTCTCAACCTGAGCCGCCAACTCACGTGTCGGCGTTAGCACCAAAGCACGCGCCTGATTAGCTCCTGCCTTTCTACCCTTCGCCAAACGCTGCAATAAAGGCAATGTAAAACTCGCCGTTTTACCTGTTCCCGTCTGCGCCGCTGCCATCACATCTTTACCCGCCAAGACCGCAGGAATCCCCTGAGTTTGAATCGGTGAAGGCTTATCGTAGCCCTGCTCTTTAACAGCACGTAACAATGGCTCAGACAGTCCGAGAGAAGAAAATGACATAGGAGAATACTCTTTGGGCTTAGGAATTAGCTATAGTAATAAAAAAACTGCATAGTATAACGGTTAAAGCCAAGTACTCCATCAATATTATTACACTAGAGCTCCTGCGTTTCGTCCCTCAACTCAGGCTACCTGTTTTACTACACTATAAAATGCTTGTTATTTCATCTGCTTCTTTACCCTTCTTCAAGGATAAACATTGCAAGCTGCCCCCTGCTCTCTTATCATTCGCCTTTCCCTAATCACCTTAATATTTCATGCGCTTAAGCAAAATAAAACTCGCTGGTTTTAAGTCCTTTGTGGATGCGACCACCATAGATTTACGGAGTAATCTCACCAGTATTGTGGGACCGAATGGCTGTGGAAAATCGAATACGATTGATGCGGTTCGTTGGGTGATGGGCGAGAGTTCGGCGAAGCATTTACGTGGTGCGTCGATGGATGATGTTATTTTCAAAGGCTCTTCTACGCGTAAGCCTGTGGGTCAGGCGCATGTGGAGTTAGTGTTTGATAATAGTGATGGCTCGCTAGGTGGTGAGTACGCACAATTCTCTGAGATTTCGATTAAGCGTCTTGTGACGCGTGACGGGCAATCTAAATACTTTTTGAATGGCTCACGTTGTCGTCGCCGTGATATTACGGATATTTTTCTTGGTACAGGTTTAGGCCCTCGTAGTTACGCGATTATCGAGCAGGGTATGATTTCTCGTTTGATTGATGCTAAACCTGAGGAGTTACGGGTTTATATTGAGGAAGCAGCGGGCATTTCTAAATATAAAGAGCGGCGCCGTGAGACGGAAAATCGTATTCGTCATACGCGCGAAAACCTTGACCGCTTAACGGATTTACGCGATGAAATTGATAAGCAGTTATCACGTTTAAAACGCCAAGCTAGTGCCGCTGTACGTTATAAAAACTTCAAAGAAACTCAGCGTCGTTTTGAGGCGGAGCTATTAGTTTTGCGTTTGCAAGAGGTCAAACAGGATATTCACGAACGTGAAGCAGTAATTAGTGAACACGCGACCCTTCATCAGGCAGAGCTTTCAACGCAGCGCTCACTTGAGAATCAGATTGAGCAAGAACGTGTTGCACATAGTGACGCAAATAATGAATTCAATAAAGTTCAGGCACAGTTTTATCAAATAGGTTCTGAAATTTCACGTTTGGAACAAACTATTCAGCATCAACGTGATATTGAGTCGAAGCAACAGCAACAAGGTCAACAACTTGAACGGGAGCTTGCGACAACACAACAACAATACGATGAAGATGCACTGCGTATTGAAGAAACTCAGGCGCAGTTAGAGGAGTTATTGCCTCAGCAAGAAGACATAAATGAAGAATTAGCCATTACACAAAAAGCCTTTGCCGATGCCGAAAAAAAATTATCCGATTGGCAGGCATCTTGGCAAGCATTACAAGAAAATATCGCCACACCCACACAGCAAGCGCAGGTCGAAAAAGCGCGTATGGAGCAGATTGAAAAACAGCTTCAAGATATTACACAACGCTTGGAGCGTTTGCAGTCGGAGCAGTTATTATTTGATACCAGCGACCACGAGTTGGAACTAGCGACACTACAACAAAGCGCAGAAAATAGTGAAGAAGAAACCGAGCAGTTACAAGAACAACTCGAAACCACGCAAGAAAAACAGCAGTTACAACAGCAACAACAACGTGATTTAAACAGCCAGATTGATACACAACGCTCACAACTGCAATCACTCAAAGGTCGTTTAGCGTCTTTAGAAGCCTTGCAACAGGCGGGTTTAGGTAAGGGCAAACAAAGCAAACAGTTACAGCAATGGTTTTCTCAACATCAGTTAGATGATAAGCCACGTTTAGCAGAAAGTATTGCGGTTGATACTGGCTGGGAAACGGCGGTTGAAACGGTCTTAGGAAAGCATCTTGAGGCGGTTCAGCTTGATGATTTTTCTTCTCTTGACGATGCCTTTAAAAGTCTGCCTAAAGCCGCTTTTAGTTTGTATTCACAGCAGAATATTCCTACTAGCACCATTACACCACAGCATCTTGCTAGTAAGGTACAACAGCCTAGCAACTTACAATCTTTACTTGCACATATTTATTGGGCGGATGATTTAGCACAGGCATTGCAACAACGCGACTCACTAAAAGCTGGTGAGTCGATTATCACTAAAAATGGCACATGGTTAGGTGCTAATTGGCTACAGATTAGTGGTGATGATAATTTGCGTGACGGCGTGTTGGCGCGTCAAAAAGAAATCGAAATGCTACAGGCTCAAATTGAGTCGCTCACCGAGGCTTTGTCATTAAATGAAGAGCAACTTGATGATAAGCAAGCGCAACAGATCGAGCTTGAAGCTAAAAAAGCAGAATTACAAAACCAGCTGAATGAGCATCATCGTCAACAAAGTGAAATACAGTCATCAATTACGACACTTGAAAGCCGTATACAACAGACACAGCAAAATAAAGTACGTGTAGAAAAGGACTTGACCGACTTAGGGCAACAAAAAGAGAGCCTATACAACGCTCATGTAGAGGCGACCAAACTACGCAATGATGCCTTAAAACAAACTGAAATTTTAACAACTGAGCGCGAGAAATTACAACATTCTCAACAAGATTTGCAGGCAGCAGTTAGTCGTCATAGAGAAGCTACACAGCAGTTACGTGAGCGCTCACATACGCTACAACTGCAAATAGAAAATTTAAAAACCAGTGCTAATGCCAGTCAACAGCAGTTAGAACGCTTAAGTGCCCATTTAGAAGATTTAAAACAGCGTGAAGTTGAATTTAATGAGGAGCTACAGCAACAGACTAATCAAGAAGACTTGCCTGAGCAATTACAAACACAATTAAAAAAGCACAAAGATCTTGAAGTTGAGTTAGGCGATGCGCGTAAAAAATTAGAGAGTATCGATTTTTCTATTCGCGAAAAAGAGCAACAACGCACTCAGGCAGAGCATCAGGTAGAGCATTTTCGCGCTTTACTTGAAACCTTCAAAATGGAATGGCAAGAGGTCAATGTACGCGCACAAACATTAGAGCAGTCATTAGCAGAAACGGAGTTCTCGGAGCAAACCCTGCTCGATGAAATGAATGAGCTTGCCTCGATAAAAGCACATCAAAAAGAACTGGGTGAGTTGAGTACAAAAATTGCTCGTCTAGGTGCGATCAATCTAGCGGCAATTGATGAGTACAAAGAACAAAGTGAACGCAAAGTCTTTTTGGATGAGCAAAATGATGATTTGCAAGAGGCGCTTGAGTTGCTAGAAAGTGCTATTCGTAAAATTGACAAAGACACCCGTAGCCGTTTTAAAAATACCTTTGATGAAGTAAATCGACGTGTGCAAGATATGTTTCCACGCTTATTCGGTGGCGGAAAGGCAAAGCTAGAAATGACGGGTGACGACCTTCTCACAACAGGCGTCAGTATTATGGCTCGCCCCCCTGGAAAACGTATCACCAGTATTCAATTAATGTCGGGTGGTGAAAAGGCTTTAACCGCAGTGGCAATGGTGTTTGCTATTTTTGAACTGAACCCCGCTCCTTTTTGTATGTTAGATGAGGTCGATGCGCCTTTAGATGAAGCGAATGTAAGGCGCTTTGCAGCGTTGGTTAAACACATGTCGGAGCGTGTGCAGTTTATATTTATCACACATAATAAAACCACAATGGAACTCGCAGAGAATTTAATTGGTGTTACTATGCGAGAGGCGGGAGTTTCGCGTACTGTTGCTGTCGATGTGGACGAAGCGACACGCATGGTGCAGGAGTAGCTTTATAAATGGATGGGGCAAAGTTAAGCAGTATTAATCAAGCAAATTGAATTAGTTTTGTGATATAACGCAATAGAAACAATATATTAAAAAATTTACTCATCAATATTAAAGAGACATATTTAGGATGAATATAGTCAGTATACTCATAACATTAGCAGGAATTATTGCCATTCTTGCACTGTATATTATGAGTAAATTATCACAACAAAAACAGCCCAAAGATCAGGTCATTATTATTCCTAAAATCCATGATGATGATGGTCATTTAATGAGTTCTATTTTAGCTGACATTCCCGCAACCGATGGCTCTACCCCTCCCCCTATTGTGATCGAAGCAGAGGAAACAGACGATGAGCCTGTAGAAAAAATAATAGAGGAACGACAGATCATATTATTTATCGCTGCCACTGATGAAAAAGGTATTGCAGGTGATGATATTCCCGCAGTACTTGAAAAACATAAGCTCCATTTTGGTGAAATGGATATTTTTCACTACACGATGCCATTAGAAAAAGGCGGTACGATCAGCCTCTTCCGTATTGCGAATGGTGTAAAACCTTGGACTTTAGTACCTAATGATCTTATGGGCACCTACACCCCTGGTCTCTCTATTATCTTGCAACTCCCCTCTCCAGTTAATGACCATGCTGCTGTCGAACTATTTATCGCCCACGCAGAAGGCATAGCAAAAGATTTAGGCGCACAACTCAAAAACTCTCAACAAGAGAACTTCTCGAAAGAGGATAAAGAGGCGTTGTTATTATCTGTTTCTTAAATTAAGGGTATTGGTATCAATCTGTGATTTTGTGCTTTATCACCGCCCCAAACGTTCATCTTCTTTTTTTACAAACTCCCCTTCATAGGTATTATTATCATAGTTTGCATGCGCTCCTGAGTTTGAAAAACCTCCCATTCCTGCACTCATTTTTTTACCAGAGCGAGTCATAATATATTTTGCTAGTAGTTTTCTGGTAAAAGGAATAAGACAGGCAAAGCCCATTGTGTCGGTCACAAACCCTGGTGTCATCAGCAAAGCCCCACCAACAGCAAGCAAAATACCTTCTATAATTTCCTGTGCAGGAAGCGTACCTGAGGCTAAATTATTTTGAAAACGCGACAAGGTAGAAAGCCCTTGTTGACGTAACAGAAAAGCACCTATTATTGCCGTTGATAAGATTAATAAAATAGTTGGAAACGCACCTATTACTGAACCCACTTGGATTAAAAAATAGATTTCAATAACAGGAACAATAAGAAATAAAACGATAAATATATGGGATGCACGCAAGATTAAGCTACCTTATGATTTAGAGAACCTGAATCTGTGACTTCAATACAGATTCAGATGAGAAGTAATGAAACACTCTCTAAAAACATGGCTACTTATTTATTTTTTTCAACTTTATTAGCCAATTTTCTCTTTTTATTTGTCAAAATAAAAAAGTAATTTCCAATCATTAACACGCTATATCTTCAATAGGAAATGGTTTACCGCAATGGTAGCCTTGTGCATAGTCCACCCCCATTTTTTGCAGCAACGCCACTGTAATTTCATTTTCAACCAGCTCTGCGATTGTGTGCAAATTCATCACCTGACCAACTTTATTAACACCATCAACCATTGCCGCATCTATTCTATTTTTACTCATATTACGAATAAACGAGCCATCAATTTTTAGATAACGCAAAGTAAGGTCGCGCAAATAACTTAAAGAGGAAAAACCACTTCCAAAATCGTCAAGTGAGCCGCTACATCCTAACTCAGATAGCTTTTTCAGCATCAACTGTGTCTCTGCAAAGTTAGCTAAAGCAACACTTTCTGATATTTCAAAACATAAGATAGCAGGGTCAATACCTTTATCATCAAGAAGCATGCTGACAAAAGAAACAAAACTAATATCTAAAACAGTATCCGCTGATATATTAATCGTAAATAAATATTTTTTCTGTTCAGGCTTATTTTCTGCAATGATATTTATAGTTTTTTCTACAACCCAACGATCTATTTTTGACATTAAACCTAAACGTTCTGCAGAGGGTAAAAAACTACCTGGTGACAGCAATTTACCCTCATGCTTCATTCTTACAAGCACTTCATACTGATTACTGGTATCTGGATTATTCTTATCAAGAGGAACAATGGGTTGAATATAAAGAGCAAACTGGTCTTTCTTTAAAGACTGATTGATTGATGCATCCCAGTTCTCTGCTATTTTTTCATCCTCATCATTTTTAGTTTCAGTGGGGTCATCAATGTCTTGAATATAAAGTTGATTACGACCACTCTGTTTTGCTTTATAGCAGGCTTTATCCACTTTTATCATTAACTCACTTCGATCCGCAACTTTATAGCTAGAATCGAATTCTATTGCACCAATACTCACACCGACTGAAAAACTATTTTGTTGCCATGTAAAACGATAATTACGTATATCTTCTAAAATACGGTTGCATATTCGACGCGAAGTTTCTAACTCACATTGCGGTAATAATATCGCAAACTCATCTCCACCAACACGAGCTAACTTATCCGACGCACGTACACTTTTACTGAATATATCTGATACTTGCTTTAGTAGCTCATCCCCTGCGGCATGACCACAGACATCATTAACCACTTTAAAGTGATCTAAATCCATATAACATAATACATGACGCTGCGTTGTTCCCGTTGATATAGATAACAAAGTATCCAATGACTGTTGAAAGCTATGCCTATTAATCAAGCCTGTAAGAGAGTCAACCGACGCTTGGCGATATAACTGACTCATCTTCTTTTTCTCTTCGGTTAAGTCTTGAATAATTAAAATAACGTAGGTCACTCTCCCTCTACTATCTTGAACAGGAGCTGTTTTCAGCTTGATATAGCGTTGTTCATTTTCATGATTGAATAAGGTGATGTCATTAAACGTAGAGGGCGTTATGCCATTATGAAACTGTTTCTCCAGAGCATCGTTTAAAATGAAACTGCCATTTTTAGACTCATATTGACTAATTAGGGTATAAATCGACTCTTCTCTTAAATCGCCCCCTTTATACCCAAGAATATTCATCGCTGTCGCATTTATATACTCCACCCTGAAAGATTTATTAATACGAATAATACCTCCCGCCGCCGCACTTAAAAAATTCTCAGTGTTCGCAAAGGACATACTTATATCTGGACTAGTGATTCCCATAACATCTTGACTAATGATTAATTTATAGCGCCCTCGATAAAGCATTACGCCAAAAATAACCACTAAGAGCAAAAGTACAGCTTGCAGCAAAGGGAAAAATACAGGAATTCCTGAGACAAGATCGCTACCTTGATTATACAAAACCTGCCAAGTGGCTAACAAAAGGCTCAGTACAAACAATGCGGCAATAGTTGCTATCGAAATTCTGTCATCTCTAACATCCATTCTATTAGACTTTATTATTTTCATTATTTTATCTTAAATAGTGGCTTATAAAAATTCCCTCCAATGGTTGCATAAAAACAACACACATATCCAGAAAGTCAGGAATAATTCCGACGAAAAGTACCACCTAAGACCATGAGTTTGGTGTAGATATAAAATATTATTTTAACAAATAAATAAGAATATTATCTTCACACGTAAATTACACAGATATTTTCATATACCTCTGGAAGAAATAATAGGCAAATGCGGATATGAGGGATAAGATATTGGTTTCACAGTGAAATTAAAAAATCTTAGCTTCACCCATAGGTTAAGCGGGTATTTTTTAAATCACTGTGGAATCAATAGCTTGTTCATCATACCGTAGTTGCCTCACGGATTCAGGTTATATACATCGTTATATTGTCTCTTAGGCTTAAAGTAACAGTCATTTAAATTAATATTTTATTCAAAATATGACTATAAACATATATAAAAACAAGATTAACTTGAAAATATTTCAGAATATTTATAGTATTAATGAATGAAAATATATTAATTACAGATACCGTAGTTTTTATAAAGCTATTTTAAATATATTAATTCATATTTATAAAAAACAGATTCATACTAAATATTCAACAAAATGAAAGGAAACAAATGGCTATCAATATAGAAAAATTGAGTTTTTCAGAACTAGTGCAATTACAAAAAGATGCAGCTGTATTAATTAAAAAGAAAGAAAAAGCAGAAAAAGTAGAGTTACGCAAAAAAATGGAAGCTCTTGCAGAAAAATCAGGTTTTACCTTTGAGGAAATTATAACAAGTGGTAAAACTAGCAAGAAAGCCAAAGTAAAGCCTAAGTATGCAAACCCAAAAGATCCAACACAAACATGGACAGGCAGAGGTAGAAAGCCAAAATGGGTTGAAGCAGAGTTATCATCAGGAACAGATATAGATGATTTATTAATATAATAAATCTATTTACGAGCCTCTGATTAGGAACGTGCATGAAATAACTTCGACATTCTAACTTGTCTTTTTATCTCAGCTATAGATATTCACTTAAATAAAAATTCTGCGTTATAAAAGTTGTCGAACTTATTTCATGCACGTTCCTTAAGTCAAGTGGTATTGCAATATCAAGAAAACCACTCATGACTTAATCAGAATCTCCTTAGATTGGTATGTCATTTTCTTTCTACAAAATACCAAATAAAAACCCCGCACCTATTAAAGCAATAACACCACCTCCTGCTCTAACTACCGTATTTCCCCAAGACCAACGAGTTAGTTCTCCAAACAAAATACCCACTAAATGCAATAAACCTGTCCCTACAACAAAGCCTACACTAAAAACTAATGGATTAGTCGCATTCGGCAATTCTGTACCATGAGCATGACCATGAAATATAGCAAAACTGCCAACAATAATCGCTGCTATCCATAAAGGTGGACGTACTGCAAAAGCAACTGCCAAGCCTAATATAACACCTGAAAGTGCAATACCAACTTCAACGTAAGGAATATCAACACCTGCCACACCAAGCGCGCCACCAAACGCCATGACTAACGGGAATACAACGGGCAAAACCCAAATAGCAGGACGACCAAGAAAAACACCCCATAAGCCCACGGCTACCATCGCAACAACATGATCTAAACCTGTTATTGGATGTAAAAAACCGCTAATAAATCCGCCCCTCATTGCTTCTGCACTCGCATGTGCAAAAACGCTAGGACTCAATCCCATTAATAAAATAAATAAACTTATTCCTGAAATTTTCAATAAACTCACTTAATATCTCCTTTTATACCGCTCAAAACGGCTTATCTGCAATACATTAAATTACTCTATCTTAAGAGCATCGCTATAATACACCTCCATACAAACAAGTAGCCCATTGATGAATAAAGATGAATTAAAAGTAATAAAACAGCTTGATGATGGCTCTTTATATGCAGATAGATTACTGATAGAGGAGCTATTCCGCTATCCTGATATGCGTCAGCCGCGCTTACTCCTTGCTTATAACAAGCAAGGAAAACCATCGGGATATTTACCAATAGGACATTATTATCAAGCAACAGACAAGGGGGAGATTTCAACCTATATCGCCGCCATGCCAAACTCCCCTGCTATTAGTGCAACCTATCCGCCTGGTGCTGAACACATCCTAAAGACTATATCTTCTCCTTATTTTGATAGTGATATGATTGCTGATTTCAGCTTTTCTCAACAGCACCCAACCGCGAGTATCACTTGTCTGCCTTTCAATCGTTATTCGGCTTTCCTTTCTCCTTCACGACAAAAAGACTTACGGCGCAAGCTCAAAAAAGCAGAAAAATTTACCATTCAACACGGTAATTTGGAGGACATACGCAACGCATGGCAATGGATGGAAGGTATTTGGGATGAACGTGATGGGCGTTTTGGCAGCACACCCTATAATGAATATTTGGAAACAACCTTATCTTGGCTCACGGTACTAGAAAAATCGTTACGTACTCATCTAAAAATTGATAAATATATGCTAGATGGCAAAATGGTGGGGATTAATTGTTGCGCGATTCATCGTTATAATAACCGCAACCACTGTGATGATTATTTAACATGGTACAACCCTTTACTTGCCTCTGGTCTAGGCATTGTTAGCATCATCAACAATATAAAAAACCCTGCATTGGCAGGGTTTCGTTACAACTTGAGTAATCCAGGAATTAATGGGGTTATACAAGCAGGTCATCAATACAAATGGGATGTGATTCCTGAACCTCTACGGCTTACGCAGTCTGTTATATCCATTCGCTAAGGACTCAGGATTAAATAACTGATGTTACGCACTTTAGATTTCTATTTGTGCGTTTAAGCACAAATAGCACGATGCGATAGCGAGTGCGAAGCAGTAGTTCCCATTCTAACCGCGCCGAGCATTTGCAAGTAAAAATGGATCAGCAGGGCAAGCTGTTTGAGC
>QOAQ01000069.1 GCA_003972955.1 Aquificaceae bacterium | reverse complement strand
AGCTTTAGTCGTTTTACTTACGAAACTCTTATAACCTTCTTTTTTCATTACTTTTTTTAGATTATTAGCACGTGAAGAACTCGAAGTTGCTAATAATTGAATGCTATAACCACTCTTTTTACTTGCTTTAGAAGTCGCTTTTTGAGTTTTGATATGCTTTTTAGCTTTCGTTTGGTGCTGTGATTTTTTAGATGACTGGGTAGTGGCAAGACCATAACTAGCTGATCTTTTTCTTTCATCGACTAAGCGGGGACGGTACACAGGTTTTCTATGTTCAGAGCTACTACGATGGCTGTTAGCTCCAGTACTCGCAACAACACTACCACCTGTAGGACGGCTAATAGATCCCGTATTTTGTTGGGCACTCTGACTACTGCTTTTATTTGCAGTAGCGGCAACTGATTTTGCTTCTTGCGTATATTCTTGCTTGCTTTTGCCTATATTATCGACAACCTGACGTTTTTCACCTTTAGGTGGGCGAATAGTGAAATCCAGATCTTTACCCTTGTTTTCATAGGTATTAACCGCCGTTTTCTTGGTTTTTATATTCTCATTAGCAGCATTACCTAAGCCATCTGCTGATGCTATAACCGTTTCGCCTGCTCCACCTGCGGCGTTTTTCGCTGCATCTGCTGTATTTTTCACAGCATCTTTAGCACTATTATTGCTACCGAGACTAGGGATATTTAAACTTTTCTTAACTTCCTGAGCGCCTGGCAGTGTCATATCGACCACTTCTTGACGTTCTTGATTTTTACCTTTAAGCAAATAGCCCAGCAATAAAGCGGCAACTATCGCGAGTGCCGCAGCACCAATCCCACGTTTAACCATTGTTCTGTTCATTTTTAAATCCTTTTAACAAACACTAAATTGTAGATATTTATACTTCGCGCGAAGTATATATTGCTGGAGCTAAAATTGATTACTTTGCAAAAGAATAGAACGTAATAAACATTTCTTCAAATCAAAAATGTTTATTACATAAACAACCAAATCATTTTAGTTGCAATCAAGCCTTAGGACTCAAAATTAAATAATTTACGAAACTTAAATGCCTTTTTATCCCAGATTGAATGCTCTCAATTGTTGCGTAGAGTGACTATGCGCCTGCTATGCTTCTAAGTTGAGCTAAAGCTCAGCTAAGTCTTGAGATCATCCAATCTGAAATAAAAATTCTATATTAAGTTTCGCACATTATTCAATCCTGAGTCCTTAGCAACCGACTCCAATACCTTGGATACTACCAGAAAAGAACCAAAGGCGACCACCCTATCTTCACAATTTAACGTGTTTTTAAGCTCTTGCGTCGGTTTCTTAAAGTTATTATGAAGAGTAATAGTATATTTTGATGAGATTTTTTCCAATTTTGATTTGATGTCTTCTGCTGATTGTCCGCGTTCGCCTTCAATATTTACAATATGCCATTCGTCGATGAGTGATGTAAAAGGACCAACAATTCCTTCCAAATCTTTATCGACTAATACTGAAAATAATGCAACGGTTTTACCTTGAACAGGATGTGTTTTTAAATAAAGAGCTAATTGTTCGGCAGCATGGGGGTTGTGTGCAACATCAAGCAATAACTCAGGACAAGAAGAAATAAGCTGCAAGCGCCCTATCAGGGTTGTTGTTTGTAAGCCTTGCTGAATAGCGTCAAGAGAAACACTTACTTTATGCTGTAAATATTGAATAACAGCCACGACATTAGCTGCATTATCAAGTTGAAAGACACCTTTTAAATTAGGTAAAGGTAAGGCTAATGTTTGATTTTGTTGCTCATTATGCCAAAACCATTGTTTATCAGATGCCTTTGGCAACGTCAAAGAAAAGTCTTTATTGCGCTGCACTAACTGCGCTCCAATGCGTTGTGCTTCTGACGCGATGGTGGTAGGAGGATTTTTGTCACCACAGATCACAGGATTGCCTTGACGCATAATACCTGCTTTCTCGATAGCAATATCCTCACGGTTATTGCCTAACCAACTTTCATGATCAATCGCAATACTGGTAATGAGAGCGATATCGGCATCCCATAGATTGACCGCATCTAAACGCCCGCCTAAACCGACTTCAAAGATGGCAATATCAATCGCTTCTTCGACAAACAGAACGACTGCCGCTAATGTCGCAAATTCAAAATAAGTGAGGCTAGTTTCCTTACGTGCGGTATTAATTTTTTCAAAAGCCGAGCAAACTGCGTCATCAGTCGCGTATTCATTATTAATCGCGATGCGTTCGTTATAACGTAATAAATGTGGCGAGGTATAAACGCCTGTTTTATAGCCTGCTTGTTGATAGATGGATTGCAACATGGCAGTACTAGAGCCTTTACCATTCGTCCCCGCAACGCTGATAACAGGAAAAGGAAGGTTTAGCAGATCAAGGTTTTTAGCGACTTGTCGGACACGTGTGAGACCTAAATCAATAGAGGAGAGATGTAAGGTCTCTTGCCATGCTAACCATGCGGATAAATTACGTGTCATAAAGTCTTATTTAGTCGATGGCTCTTCTTTTTTTGCATTATCATCAGTCTCACTTTCTTCTTCGGCTAACTCGCTATTTTGGTGTTCTTGCATTTCTTCATCAACCCCTTCAGGGCGAGGTTTATGCGTTAGCATACAAAGAAGGTCAATAATTTCACAGCGCATATCATTACGACTAACTATTTTATCAATCGCTCCTTTTTCGAGTAAAAATTCACTGCGCTGAAAGCCTTCAGGGAGAATTTCTCGAACGGTTTGCTCGATAACACGAGGTCCTGCAAAACCAATTAAAGCACGCGGTTCGGCGACTTGAACATCACCTAACATAGCAAAACTTGCAGAAACACCGCCCATGGTTGGGTCAGTTAGAATGGAAATAAAGGGTAATTCAGCCTCTGCTAATTTCGTTAATGCGGCACTGGTTTTTGCCATTTGCATTAAAGAGAATAAGGCTTCTTGCATGCGTGCGCCACCACTGGCAGAGAAGACCACAAAAGGAACTTTATCGCGTATACAGGCATTCACACCTTGAACAAAACGCTCACCGACAACAGACCCCATCGAACCGCCCATAAATTTAAAGTCAAAAGCCGCGACGACGAGAGGGAAACCATGTACCTGCCCTTTCATCACGACTAAGGCATCGGTTTCACCCGTATTTTTCTGTGCATTGCTGAGTCGGTCTTTATATTTTTGACTGTCTTTAAATTTTAAAATATCGATAGGTTTTACATTATCAGCAATTTCTTCGCGTCCTTCTTGATCGAGGAAAAAATCAATCCGCTGACGGGCGCTGATACGCATGTGATGGTCACACTTTGGACAAACTTCTCTATTTCTTTCAAGATCGGCACGGTATAAAACTGCATTACACGCAGAGCAGGTATGCCATAGTCCTTCGGGGACACGTTTTTTTTCTGTTTTACTGTCTGTGCGAATTCGGGATGGAATTAAGTTTTCAAACCAGCTCATAGTGACTACCTTGTTATATATTTTTACTGTAATCGTTCATCTATCCCCCTGAACTGACAAATTTCAGAAGGTATCTGAGCGGTTACTTTTCATCCATTGCAGTACGCATTCCGCTTAATAAATCTGCAATTTCGTTCATTATTGTATCAGCATCATCAATATTATTTTCAATAATTTTTACAATTGCACTGCCAACAATAACGGCATCCGATACCGAAGCGACAGCCGCGGCTGTTTCTGCGTTTTTAATGCCAAAGCCAACGCCAACAGGTAGCTGAGTATAGTGTTTAATATTATTAACTTGCGCTTCTACATCAGCAACATCTAACACATTAGAACCTGTGACTCCTTTGAGTGAGACATAGTAAAGAAAGCCCTTACCAACAGCAGTAATTTTTTTGATGCGATCATCTTGTGTTGTGGGTGAGAGTAAGAAAATAGGATCAATACTCTGCTCTTGTAGCGCAGCAACTAATGCCTGACTTTCTTCAGGCGGCATATCAACGGCAAGGAGTGCATCAACGCCGACTTTTGCTGCTTCTTGTGCAAACTCATTATAGCCCATTGCTTCAACAGGGTTGAGATAGCCCATAAATACAATCGGGGTAGTTTGGTCGTGTTGACGAAACTCGGCTGTCATTTTAATTACATCACGTAAACTGGTGTGATGAACTAATGCGCGCTCACAGGCAAGTTGAATGGTTGGACCATCCGCCATGGGGTCGGAAAAAGGAATACCTAACTCGATAATATCCGCGCCAGCTTCCACCATACGGTGCATTAATGGCACGGTGATAGAAGGGTTGGAGTCACCCGCCGTAATATAAGGAATTAACGCAGTTTTGTCCGCTGCTTTTAAGCGTTCAAAACAAGATGCAAGTCGGCTCATAAGGTAATCCCCTCTCGTGCTGCGATGGTATTAATGTCTTTGTCACCACGTCCTGATAAGTTGACGATGATGCTTTGCTCTACGGATAGGGTCGGTGCGAGTTTCATGGTATAGGCTAACGCATGGCTACTCTCAAGTGCGGGGATAATGCCTTCGATGCGTGTCAGTGCGTGGAAGGCTGTCATTGCCTCATCATCGGTTACTGCAACATAATTAACACGACCCACATCCTTTAACCATGAATGCTCAGGGCCTACACCAGGATAATCTAAACCAGCGGAGATAGAATGAGGTTCAACCACTTGCCCATCATCATCTGCCATTAAATACATACGATTGCCATGCAATACACCCGGTTTAGCGGTACATAACGGGGCGGCATGTTCACCTGTTTCTAAGCCATGCCCTGCTGCCTCAACGCCATACATCGCCACCTCACTATCATTTAAGAATTCATGAAATAAGCCAATCGCGTTAGAGCCACCACCGATACAAGCAATTAAAGCGTCGGGTAAACGCCCTGCTTGTTCTTGTATTTGTTGACGTGCTTCACGCCCAATAATCGCTTGAAAGTCGCGCACCATTGCAGGATAAGGGTGTGGGCCTGCAACCGTGCCGATACAATAAAAGGTATCATCAATATTCGTTACCCAATCACGCATGGCTTCATTGAGTGCATCTTTTAGTGTTTTTGATCCTGAAGAAACAGGGCGAACTTCTGCACCTAATAGCTTCATGCGATAGACATTGGGAGCTTGACGTGCAACATCCACCTCTCCCATATACACCACACATTCAAGCCCTAAACGTGCGGCGATTGTTGCCGTTGCAACGCCGTGTTGCCCTGCGCCTGTTTCTGCGATAATGCGTGGTTTACCCATGTGCTTAGCCAGTAAAGCCTGCCCAATGGTGTTATTAATTTTATGTGCACCAGTGTGGTTTAAATCTTCGCGTTTAAGATAAATTTGTGCGCCACCGAGTTCTTTAGACCAGCGTTCGGCATGATACAGCGGACTAGGACGACCCACATAATATTTCAGATCTTTATCGTATTCAGCCTGAAAAGCATCATTATCTTTTAGTGTTGCATAGGCATCGCGTAAGTTTTCAATGGCTTCCATTAATGTTTCAGCGGCAAAGCATCCACCATAAGGACCAAAATGCCCATGTTCATCAGGCATACTATTCCAATCAAAGGAACTAAAATCTATCTCATTATTCTTGCTCAACGCGCTTTACCTCTTGCATTAATGCTGTAATTTTTTCTTCACTTTTTATTCCCGGTAGGATTTCTACGCCACTACTTAAATCAACCGCATAAACAGAGGTCGATTGAATGGCGGCAGCAATATTATCAGGATTTAAGCCACCCGCAAGGATGATTGGTTTGGGGTAATCACAGGGAATATCGTCCCAATCAAACGTATTACCCGTACCACCTGCCGCACCAGGCGCATGACCATCGACTAAAAATGCTTTGCTATCAAGATATTGATCCGCAAAATGGCTGAAACTTTCCAGACCTATCATGCCAACGGCTTTTATATAAGGATAATGAAAGCTACGGCAATACTCTGGCGACTCTGAACCATGAAATTGTAAAATATTCAGAGGAACGTGCTCTAAAATGGTATTCACCTCATTTTTATCTGCATCTAAAAATAAGCCAACCACCGTAATAAAAGGCGGCAATGCGGCGCAAATCTCAACCGCCTGCTCAATCGAAATATGACGCGAGCTTTTAGCATAAAACACCAAGCCAATCGCATCAGCCCCCGAGTAAGCAACGGCTAAAGCATCTTTAACCGAGGTGATACCACATATTTTTACTTTAACGCCCATACCGTTGTTCACTTCTTTGGAGAATACAACGCGTCATCATATCGAATTATCTTTTGTATATATAGTCCAGAAGAGAAAATTAGAATAGTTTTTTTGATAGTTGAAGTTGGGAGGATAATAAAGGAATGTTTATTTATATTATTCTAAGAAAGAGAACAATAAGTTTGAAACTATTTAATTATTAAATAGTATTAATAAATAGAAAAAGTATTTTATCTATAAAGGCTAATAATACTTGCAATATATGTATTATTAGCCTTATTGTTTATTGATTTGATGAGTAATTCATATCAATAACAGAAACATCATTTTCAAATAAACTATGATTATCATGACTATTAACTAAAAATGGTTTATTTCCACTATCTTCAATATTATCTACCAGTGTCATATGAACATGAGCAGTGGGCGTATAAACATCTTCTCCATAATCTTCTTCACTTGCTATTGCCGCACTAGAAATAATTAATCCAAATGCCGAAGCTGCTATAATTTTAGTTATACTGTATTTCATTTTTATCACCTTTTTTAACTTATTGTAAATATTATTTATTTGTAGAGAACGAAAGATCTAAGAAGGAGTTTGTATTAGTCGGCATACTGTGTCCTCTATGGTTTTCGACAGTAAACATTCTATCGCCATAATCCTGCATTTTTGCATCAGTAGAAATCTTATGTATATGTGTGGTATTCGCAACAAATACATCATTTCCGTAGTCTTCCTCACTTGCCATTGCTGTACTAGAAATAATTAATCCAAATGCTGCAGTAGCTATAATTTTAGTAATAGTGTTTTTCATTTTTTTCACCTTTTTATTTTAAGTAGTAAGTTAATTTCTTTTGTTTAGTTATTAACGAAATGTTATCTAAATTAGATGCAATATAGTTGTTTAACTTGTTTTCTATATTGCCTCTGTTGTGGATATAAACGCAGTTACTTATTATTAAGATGCAAAAAATAATATTAATTTAAAAAATCTCCCTTCGACTCCGCTCAGAGAGCGAGTTCCCTGAGCGGAGTCGAAGGGAATGGAAATTTAATATATGAAAAACTATAACCTGAATCCGTGAGGCAACTACGGTATGATGAACAAGCTATTGATTCCACCGTGATTTAAAAAATACCCGCTTAACCTATGGGTGAAGTTAAGATTTTTTAATTTCACTGTGAAACCAATATCTTATCCCTCATATCCGCATTTGCCTCACGGATTCAGGTATAAATTTATACTTTAATATTTCTATACTCCCCATTCTCCAAGCCATCAATAGTCCATGAGCCAATACGATAACGAATAAGGCGCAAGGTAGGACAATCAATAGCGGCAGTCATACGGCGTACTTGGCGGTTACGCCCTTCTTTAATGGTAATTTCAAGCCACGTTTCGGGAATATTTTTGCGGTAGCGCACAGGAGGCGTTCTTTCCCATAACAGGTAAGGCTCATTTATTACCTTAACCTTGGCGGCTTGCGTCATGCCATCTTTTAACTCAATACCATCACGTAAACATTGTAATTTTTTTTCACTCGGCACACCTTCTATCAGCACCCAGTAGGTTTTACTCATTTTATTGTCAGGGTGAGCTATTTTATGCTGTAATTTGCCGTCATTTGTGAGTAACAATAAACCCTCGCTGTCTTTGTCTAAGCGTCCTGCGGGATAAACACCTTTTTGTTTGATATAAGTGGCCAAGGTGTCACGATTTTCTGTATCCGTAAATTGCGAGAGAACACCGTAGGGTTTGTTGAAAAGGATAAGAGTAGACATGAGTTTGGCTCGGCAAAAACAAGTCATTATAAACGAGAAAATGTAACCGTTCAGATACCCCCTGAAATTTGTCAGTTCAAGGCAAAAAATGGCAGATTTCAGGGGGTATCTGAATGGTTAGGAGAAATTTTACTATGAATATACATACCGCTATTTATCTTGTCGGTATAAGTTTACTTATCTCCGCGTGTACTAACCTACCCGTGATGAATAAACCACTGAATAATCTAAATATTACTGCTTTGAATGTGGCGAAAGCGAAGACTAAAACAGGACGCTCAGACGACTTAACTTTAGTACTCACTTTTTCAGGAGGTGGCACACGTGCGGCGGCTTTGTCGTATGGTGTATTAGAAAAACTAAAAAATACACCCATCGTAATCAATGGAAAAAAAAGACGCTTGCTTGATGAGGTCGATTTAATTTCTTCCGTCTCAGGAGGAAGTTTTACCTCTGCCTATTACGGTCTGTTTGGTGATGAAATATTCAAAGATTTTGAGAAGAAATTTTTAAAGCGACAAATCCAAACAGAATTGTTAAAGCTATGGCTATTAAACCCTAAAAACTGGGTGAAGCTTGCCCCTGCGGTGTTTGGGCGCAGTGATTTAGTAGCACAATATTACAGTGAAGAAATATTTCGCAACAAAACTTTTGGTGATTTTCGCAAAAATGCCCCACAGATTATTATCAATGCAACCGACCTATCGGTAGGCAAAGGCTTCTCCTTTATGCCCTATCATTTTAATTGGATTTGTTCCGATTTAAGTAGCTTCCCTGTTGGTAGAGCGGTCGCCGCATCATCTGCTGTCCCCATTTTATTCTCCCCCGTGCTATTAGAAAATCATATGGGAAAGTGTAAATACTCACCTGTTTTATGGGCAGATAATGACAGTAAGAAAAATAATAAACGCTATCAACGCTCCTTAGATATAAAAAAATATCGTAATGTTAAGGACTACGCCTACTTACACCTAGTCGATGGCGGTGTTGCGGATAACTTAGGCATTCGCTCATTATTAGATATGGTTGCGTATCATAAAAATAGTATGTGGAATTTACTAAAAAGCTACCACATGACAAAGACGAAAAAGATGGTTTTTATTGTCATCAATGCTTCCAACGCCACGCTACAGAACTTTGCTAAATACAGAAGATCACCCACTACGCAAGAAGTATTACAGTCTGTCTCCAATGTGCAATTTAATAATTTTAATGACGATACGATGGACTTACTCCGTGAAAAATTTCCCCAATGGACAGCGCAAATCAAACAACACCGCTGTGTAGAAGAAAAAACCAAACACTGTGATGATATTGAGTTTTCTTTAGTAGAAGTCAGTCTTAACAATCTCAAAACAGATAATAATAGTTTTTTGCAAGACGCTCCTACAAGTTTAGAGCTAAGTCCTGAGGTGGTGGACAAGCTAAAGCAATCCGCAAGCCAGCTATTGAATGACTCCAAAGAGTTTCAAAGGGTGTTGAAAAAATTAGGTGATTTGTAGAACAGTAGGTTTAGATAAATCTGAAAAATACTTTTATGTGACTATACTAACTTGGCAAATAATTTAGGGAGTTTCACATAATGGAAACACAGGCGCTAACAGAAACATTGATTTGGAATAATTCCATGACAGTTTCTGCCATCATACTCATAGCCTCCTTTGTCGGTATTTTTACAGAAGGTGTACATGGTTTTCACCGTACCAAATTTGCTATGGCGGGTGCGGGTATCATGATTTTGGTAGGTCAATATTTTGGCTTTTACAATCCCACCAAAGCGGTGGAAGCGATTGACTGGAATGTGGTTTTTTTATTGGGCGGCATGATGACCATTGTTGCCATTATGATCCCAACGGGTGGTTTTCAGTCATTGGCTTATCGTATTGCAGATTATAGTCGCGGGCGTTTATTCCTGTTAATGGTTTTATTAGGTACGGCTGTCACCGTTATTTCTTTACTATTGGATAATGTCACAACCGTTGTTATTTTTGGTCCACTGATTATTTTGATTTGCCAAGCGTTACGGGTAAGTCCTGTGCCGTATTTGCTCGGAGCAGCCTTACTTTCTGATACAGGCGGTGTAGCGACATTGGTTGGTGATCCACCGAACTTGATGATTGGTTCAGCGGCGAATATTGATTTTAATACCTTTTTAACACACATGGGTGGCATTGTTTTTGTTGCTTGGCTTGCCATTTTATTTGCACAAAAAGTCCTATTTAAAAAAGAATTAGCCATCAAACCCCATCAACAGGATTTTTCAGAAAAAGGGGAAATCACCGATAAACGGACGTGGTATGCCTCATTAGCAGTCCTTGCGGTAATGGTGGTTTTATTTATTTTTCACCATGCCTTTGGCTGGGAGCCTTGGTTTGTTGCCGCTATTGGCTTAACCCTACTGATTTTTATTGGTCGCGCCGTCGAGCTTGATCGTACTTTTCAATCAGTTGAATTATCCCTTTTAATGTTCTTTATTTCTCTGTTTATACTGGTAGGTGGGGTAGAACAAAGTCATTTCTTAGAATATCTAGGACAATATATCCGCCCCTTTGTAGAATCTGATCTGCTATTAGCATCCATTATGCTGATGTGGGGCGCGGCAATTCTTTCCGCCATGATCGATAATATTCCTTTTACCGCCGCAATGGTTCCCATTATTTTAGGCATGGAACAACAAGGAATTAATGTCACTCCTTTATGGTGGGCATTAGCGATTGGTGTCGGTATGGGAGGTAACGGTACGCATTTAGGCTCTACAGCAAATGTATTTATTGTGACACTTTCAGAACGTCTCGCCAAAGAAACAGGAGAAGACAGTTATCGCATTACACCGGGCTTATGGTTTCGCAAAGGCACACCCGCAATGCTGTTAACACTGTTTACATCATCGATTATTATGTGGCTGTTTTTTGATTTCTTTAAAACACCAATACATTAGTAACTGATGTTACGCACTTTAGATTTCTATTTGTGCGTTTAAGCACAAATAGCACGATGCGATAGCGAGTGCGAAGCAGTAGTTCCCATTCTAACCGCGCTGAGCATTTGCAAGTAAAAATGGATCAGCAGGGCAAGCTGTTTGAGCGTAGCGAGTTTTTGCCCTGCCCATTTTTACTTGTGAAGCGCAGGAGAAAGCGGGTAGCTGGGTCGCCTTTTCT
>QOAQ01000001.1 GCA_003972955.1 Aquificaceae bacterium | reverse complement strand
ATGTTCCAGCAAATATTGGTGTATGCACCGATGTTGTTATTCGCTCATACCGTCGCTTAGGAATTGACCTACAAAAAGCCGTTCATGAAGATATGTCACAAGGTGGCTTTTATGATTACCCTCATGTAAAAAAATGGAAACTATCTGCTCCAGATAAAAATATAGATCATCGTAGAGTTTATAATTTACAAGCATTTTTCCGTCGTCATGGTGCTGCATTACCTATTTCACATAATCCTTATGACTATAAACCTGGTGACTTAGTGACGTGGATGGTCGGCCCTAGTTTGCCACATATTGGCGTGGTCGTAGAGCAACGCTCAAAATCTGACCCCCGCCGTCATTTAATTGTACATAACATAGGTTATGGTCCAAAGATGGAGGATATACTCTTTTCATTTCGTATTACGGGACACTATCGCTATAACAAAAATAATAAATTAATCGCGGGTAGGCGCTTCCAAAAAAGCAATACTAATTTAGCAAGTATTAGAACAGACTATAATCGCCTTATGAGAGAACTTGCTGCAACACCTATAAAGAAACACAGAAAACGCACAAAACAAAAATCAACAGGTAAAATTAACCTTGCTCAACTAAAATCTGAGTCAGGCATATCAGATGTTGATATAAAAGCATTACTAGGAAAATAAAATAGGCATATAAGCATGGCAAGAACAGCATCAGTGATGATAGATTTGGGTACACAAGCTCCAGAATTTACACTACTTGAACCTGCAACAGGGAAAAAAGTGTCTCTGGCAGACTTCAAATCTCAAGCGGTACTTGTCGCTTTTATCTGCAATCACTGCCCTTATGTTATACATATACGAGACGCTTTTAATCAGTTTGCCAAGGATTTTGCTGATAAGGGGATGGCAGTCATCGCGATTAACTCGAATGACGTAGAAAACTATCCCGATGATTCACCTGAGAAGATGGCTGAAAGTGTAGAAAAATATGGTTTCGTCTTCCCTTATCTTTATGATGAGACACAGCAAGTAGCCAAGGCTTACCAAGCGGCTTGCACACCTGATTTTTATCTTTTTGATAGCAACCATGCGCTCTATTATCGAGGACAGTTTGATAGCGCTCGTCCTGGAAATGATAATCCTGTAAATGGTGAAGATATGATTGCCGCAGCGACAGCTTTATTAGCGGGTAAACCAGCACCTGCAAAACAGCTTGCCTCACTAGGTTGTAATATCAAATGGAAAGAAGGTAATGAACCTGATTGATTCAGACGCTAACGATTCAAAGATTGCTTTGGGGCGTTAGCGTTTGAATCAGCTCACCTAGTAGTGTGAATTCTTTTGCACGCGAACTTCCTTTACGCCAAGCTAATCCAATCTCTCGATAACTCGTGTCCTCAAGTGGATAAGTCACCACATTCGTATTGTGTAGCAGTGTTGAGTCTTGCGACATTTTAGTTAAATAGGTTATACCAATATCAGAGTCAACCATGCCAATTAATGTTAATAAACTGCTTGCTGCAAAACGGCTAACAGCCTCTTGATTTTTAATATGACATGCAGAAAGGGCATGATTTCTCAAACAGTGTCCATCTTCCAGTAGTAAAATACTTTCTGCTGCCAAGATATTAATATCATAATTTTCAGGATCTAAAATTTTAGTCTCTTGATGGCAAGCCAAAACAAATTGATCTTTAAATAAAGGCATCACCTCGATATGACTTAACTCATACGGCAAGGCGATGAGTATTAAGTCGAGTTCTCCATCCATTAAGTGTTTATGTGCAGATAGGGTTGTGTCTTCTCGTAAATAAAGTTGCAAATCAGGATAAGACTCACGCAAACAAGGCATCAGCTTAGGTAATAAAAAAGGTGCTATGGTTGGAATAACCCCAAGGTTTAATTTTCCTGTGAGTGGTTTTTTATTACTCTGAGCAATTTCAGTCAGATGCTCTACATCCCGTAAACACAAACGTGCTTGTGTTGCTATCTCTCGTCCAGTAAGTGTAATCGTGACATTTTTATTCGTTCTATCAACCAGTTGCGTTCCTAGTTGTGACTCCAGTTCTTTTATGGCGACACTAAAAGCAGACTGTGAGACAAAACATTCTTTCGCTGCTTTTCCAAAGTGTTGATTTCTTTCAAGTGCGACAAAGTAGTAGAGTTGTTTAATAGTAGGTAACTTCATGCATTCTATTTTATAGAATATAATGATATAAACAATCTATTTTACAGATCAATAAAAGAAACATAGACTGTGAATATCACCAATCAAAGTGATTGCTAATTCAATAGTCGAGGAAAGAAAAATGTTCGAAAATAAAGAAGGTCAACAGATCCCAGAGGTAACGTTTCATACCTATCATAATAATGCATGGGAAGATGTAAAAAGCTCAGATTTATTTAGTGGTAAAACAGTTGTTGTGTTCTCACTTCCAGGCGCCTATACACCCACCTGTTCATCAGCCCATGTGCCACGTTTTAATCAGTTATCTTCAACATTACGTGCCAATGGAGTTGATGATATTATATGCATGTCTGTGAATGATACCTTCGTAATGAATGAATGGTCTAAAGTACAAAATGCCGATAATATTAGGTTTATTCCTGATGGTAATGGTGACTTTACGGAAGCAATGGGATTATTGGTCGATAAAGAAGATTTAGGCTTTGGAAAGCGTTCTTGGCGTTACTCCATGCTGGTTAAAGATGGCATAATCGATAAAATGTTTATTGAGCCAAACAAACCAGGTGATCCTTTTGAAGTATCAGATGCTGATACAATGCTTGATTATATAGCGCCAGATGCCGATCGTCCTTTAAGTGTGAGTATATTTTCTCGTTCTGGTTGCCCTTACTGCGCCAAAGCAAAAGCACGTTTAGCACAAGAAGGACTTGAATACGAAGAGCTAGTCATGGGGCGCGATTATACCGACCGTACATTACGCGCTATATCGGGAACAAGCAGTGTGCCACAAATCTTTATTGATGGTGATTTAGTCGGTGGATCAACAGACTTAGATGCTTGGTTTGATAAATAAAAATGAGTTTATTAATAAAGCCACTGATATTATTTTATAGTGGCTTTATTGATGCTAAAGAATTTTAAAGAAATTAAAGGAAAAAATATGAGTAATCACTTTGATGTCATTGCAATAGGTGCTGGTAGTGGCGGTTTATCGGTTGTAGAAAGAGCCGCATTGTATGGTGCAAAAACGGCAGTTATTGAGTCGGGCGAATTAGGTGGTACTTGTGTAAATTTAGGTTGCGTACCTAAAAAAGTAATGTGGTATGGCGCATCGGTTGCACATGCTTTACATGATGCAGAAGACTATGGTTTTGATGTCAGCATCGGTGATCTCAACTGGGAAAAGCTAGTAATGAAGCGTGATAACTTCATTGGTGGCATTAATGATTGGTATTTCGATTTTCTTGCTGAAGCAAAGGTTGAGCTAATCGAAGGCTATGCAAAATTTATTGATAATAAAACCTTAGAAGTAGATGGCGAACGTTACACCGCAGATCATATCGTCATCTCAACAGGTGGTCGTCCGATTATTCCAAGCGATATAGAAGGTGCTGATTATGGCATAACATCCGACGGTTTTTTTGAAGATATAGACGAAGTACAACCCAAAAAAGTCGTTGTCGTAGGTGGTGGTTATATTGCGCTAGAATTTGCCATGTTACTCAATGGCTTAGGTTCAGATGTCTCAATATTGCACCAAGCATGGCCCGTACTCGAAGGTTTTGACGCATCTATTCAAACCACCCTTCGCCAACAAATGGAGTCTGATGGCATACTCATTAATGATGATGGCATTATCAGTAAAGTAGAAAAACAGTCTGATGATAATATCACCATTCATTTTGAAGATGGTAATAAAATAACAGATGTTGATGCTTTAATATGGGCAATTGGACGTGTACCCAATACCGATAATATAGGTTTAGATAACACCAACGTAGAGCTTGATCAACGCGGTATGATTGTCGTTGATGATGAAGAAAAGACCTCGGTAGACGGTATTTATGCCATTGGTGATATTATAGGAAAAGCACCATTAACCCCTGTTGCGATTGCCGCAGGAAGACGTTTAGCCGACCGTTTATATGGCGGAAAACCAGAGCGTAAAATGTCGTATGACAATATTGCTACGGTAATGTTTACACACCCGCCTATCGGCACAATTGGACTGAGTGAAGAAAAAGCACGTGAAGAATATGGTGATAGCGTTAAAGTCTATGAAACGAGCTTCGTCCCTTTATACCACCAGATGACGCGTAATAAAGTAAAGACATTAATGAAGCTGATCGTGACAGGTGAAGAAGAAAAAATAGTCGGCTGTCATGTTATAGGATTAGGTGCAGATGAAATGCTACAAGGTTTTGCGGTTGCAATTCGCATGGGTGCTACCAAACAAGACTTTGATGATACTATCGCAATACACCCCGTTAGCGCCGAAGAACTAGTTACCATGAAGTAAGCTTTGGCTCTAATATAATCCTGAATCCTCTCTTGTAGAGGATTTTTTTTGCCTGTAAAAGTAGAAAATTAATTAACGATTATTGATAGAAAATCTGTTAATTTAGCCACCCCAAATCAAGAATAGTAACTGCTAGGACGCACAAAATGAACGTTGATTTTCATCGTGGACAACGCTGGATAAGTAATACAGAATCAGAATTAGGCTTAGGTTTTGTGGAAAAAATAGAAGGACGACACATCACCTTCGTATTTCCTGCTGCCGATGAAACACGCGTGTATGCCGCGAACAATGCACCACTTAGCCGTGTTAAGTACCCTATTGATGAGAAAATTACCAGTGAGTCGGGTGTTAGTCTTACCGTTACTGACCACTTAGAACATAATAGTTGTATTGTTTATAAAGGGATTGATGCAAACGGTGAAGAAATACACTTACATGAGTTAGAGCTGAATAGTTTTGCCCAATTTAGCAAACCACAAGACCGTTTATTTGCAGGTCAGATCGATAAAGACAGCTACTTCCGTCTACGCATAGAAACACTCGAGCATATTAAACGCCAGCAATCCTCCGATACCTATGGTTTGTTAGGGCCAAGAGTACAAATACTACCGCATCAATTTTATATTGCCCATCAAGTCGCCCTACGCCATGCGCCACGGGTTTTACTTGCCGATGAAGTGGGCTTGGGAAAAACTATCGAAGCGGGACTTATTCTGCATCAACAGCTCATGACAGAACGTGTCAAAAGAGTGTTGATTATCGTACCTGAAAGTTTGATCCATCAATGGCTAGTTGAAATGCTACGTCGTTTTAATCTGCATTTTTCTATTTTAGATGATGAACGTTGTAATATTTTAGAAGAAGCTGAAAATGAAAATCCGTTTGAATCATCACAATTAGTTTTATGCAGTCTATCTTTCTTAACAGACAATAAAAAACGCCAACAACAAGCAATAGATGCAACATGGGACTTAATGATTGTCGATGAAGCACATCATTTAATGTGGTCAGAATCGCATGTGAGTGAAGAATATCAGTGTGTAGAAAAATTAGCACAATCAATCGCAGGATTATTGCTCTTAACCGCGACCCCCGAACAACTTGGCATTGAAAGTCACTTTGCGCGTCTACGTTTACTTGATCCAAATCGTTTTTATGACCTCAAAAAATTCCAACAAGAACAAGACCACTACCGCCCTGTTAATGATTTAGTACAAGCATTATTAGAAAGCCCTGAAAAAGCACAGCAAGATGCAGGTTTACTCACAGATCTTGAAGCGTATTTAGGGGAAGAAATAGTAACTGAATTTGAACACGCGCAAGATGCAGAATTAAGTGTTGATCATCTTATTCAAAGTTTATTAGATCGTCATGGAACAGGACGTGTTTTATTCCGCAATACACGCGATACTGTGGCAGGATTTCCCGAAAGAAAACTACATGAATATCCATTAGCGCTACCTGAGCAATATAACATTGAGTTAGAAGCATACGATACTGAATTTGACCTCTCTAGCTTGTTAAATCAACACCTTCATCCTGAGAGTTTATATTGGGAACAAGATGCTTGGCTTGATTTCGACCCCAGAGTGACATGGTTAGTTGACTGGCTAGAGAATCATTATGACGATAAAGTTTTATTAATATGTGCTCATACCGAAACCGCGCTTGCATTAGAATATTATATACGGGTGAAAAGTAGCGCTCGTGCAGCTGTTTTTCATGAAAATTTAAGTATTATAGAACGTGACCGTGCGGCGGCTTATTTTGCCGATGATGAGGAGGGTGCAAATATTCTTATTTGTTCTGAAATTGGTAGCGAAGGACGTAACTTCCAGTTTGCACATCACCTTATTTTATTCGATTTACCCTTAAATCCTGATTTATTAGAGCAACGCATCGGTCGTCTAGATCGTATTGGACAAACGCAAACCATCCAGCTTCATGTGCCTTACTTTGCAACAGGCGCACAAGCACGTCTAACACAGTGGTATCACAAAGGCTTGAATGCTTTTTTACACGTTTGCTCCGTCGGGCATAGTTTATTTGACACGTTACAAGATGATTTAGTTGAAGCATTGTTGTCTAATAATGAGAATAATACAGCATTTGATGATTTAGTTGAGCGTACCGCAAGCTTACGTGAAGATGCTTTAGAGCAAATGCAACAAGGACGAGATCGTTTATTAGAATTGAATTCATGTCATAAAGTACATGCAGCAGAAGTAGTTGATGATGTACATTTTTCTGCTAATCCATCGATACTGTCACGCTATATGGATGGCGTCTTTGACCACTCTGGCGTGGATCAACAACCACAAAGTGGCAACTGTATTATCATCAAACCCACAGAACACATGATGAATGCCCATTTTCCAGGGCTTGCAGAAGAAGGAATGACCGCCACTTATCAGCGCAATACTGCATTATCACGTGAAGATGTTCATTTCTTAACGTGGGAGCATCCTATGGTAGTTGGTGCAATGGATATGGTCAGTAATGGTGAGTTTGGTAATGCCACTTTTTGTTCTGTCACTTTTCCCACAAAATCTACCGTAAGACTTGATGCGGGAACATTAATATTAGAAGCTATTTTTAGTGTCAACTGCCCTGCACCCAAACACCTACAAATACATCGTTATTTACCCGTTAATATGGTGCGTATTGTCGTTACCAGTAATGGCTTAAACTTAAGCGATACCTTATCGCACGATGAATTAAATGCACTATCAGAGCGAGTAAGAAAACATACCGCTAATGAGATCATTCAATACGCAAGACCACAGATAAACAAGCTAATTGAACGCGCACAAATGATGGCAGAGCCTCAACAAACCGTCTTAGTTGAAACGGCTTTACAGTCGATTACCGAAGAAGGACATGATGATATTGAACGTCTCACTGCACTAGCCGAAGTAAACCCTAATATCCGCAAAGAAGAAATTGAGCAACTAACAAATAATGTCAACTTATTGAAAGAACATATTAGCACTGCTCAACTAAGACTAGATGCGATACGTTTAGCGTTTGTTACAGATTAAGGGAGAAATAATATCGTAATTGTTCAGATGCCCCCTGAAATTTGTCAGTTTAAGGCAAAAAATGGCGAATTTCAGGGGGTAGGTGAACGGTTATATAATATTATCCTTATTCGGGACAAGCACTGAGCCAATAACCATGTACCTTAGGATTTGAGCAGGCAGTACAAGCATTAGGTGCTGTTTTGTTTTCCGTAGATGGACAAGGAGTCGTGACACAGCGCACCCCTGTATCAACTTGACTACAAACAGGACGAAATTCACGCGTACAGGCTTGTGGTCGTGGATCGGTACATTTTGTGAAACGACCTGTAGGGATTGTAGGATCTGGTGTTTGTGGTGCAGTGGGTTTATTATCTTGGCATGATACTATCAACAGTGAAACGAATGTTGCACTTAAAAGAATCTTTACTTTACCTTTCATTATTATCCCTTTTATTTTGCTGTTTATACGATAACTATAGAATAAGAAAGACTATTTAACCCAATTAAAGCCTCTATTTAGGATATACAGTCTTTCACATATTCAGTTTCCATTCCCTTCGACTCCGCTCAGGGCACCAACTCCCTGAGCGGAGTTGAAGGGAAATTATTTAAGTGAATATCTATAGACGTAGTACCCTTCTAAATCATTATCAGCAGAATTTAAGGTAGAATAACAACTAACGTTCCTATTGCTACGCGTTTATATAAATCAATAACTTCTTGATTATTCATGCGTATACAGCCGTGAGAGGCGGGTGAGCCTAAGCGCCCTTCTTCATCTGTACCGTGTATATAGATATAACGGCGATGTGAGTCTACATTCCCCCCTTTATTGATACCTTTTTCTAAGCCTGATAGCCACAGAATACGAGAGGTAACATTATCAGCATTACTACGCTGTCCTTTTTTGGTAAGAATTTTAGCGACTCTTCCCGTATTGGCGCGAGCTTTAAAAATAGTCCCTAGTTTTGCTTTGCTACCATATTTTTGTGTGACGATATGAACACCAGCAGGTGTTTTATTGCTACCTGCGCGACTTCCGATACCAAATTCAGAGGTCGAGATAGTATGCTTTTCGATAGGTGTACCGTTGTGGAGCAAATAGAGTGCTTGCTCTTTAGCCACAATAAGGATGACATCTTCCGATGAATAGCGAGGAAAGCGTTGTGCTAAATCTTCCATCACAGGTGCAAAAGCCGCTTTGTTTGGTAGAGGCTCAGCATTGAGCATGGTATTCGTACTAATCGTGAGTAGAAAGATCAATAGGAGGCATTTCATTATCTTTTTTATTTTTAGCGGCATCACTGCGTCGGTCTCTTAAATGGTTAAAGTATTCTTCTGTTTCACCTGTGATATATTCTCCTGTAAAAACGGAGCAATCAAACTCGTTTAAGCTTGGATTTCCTTCTTTAATGGCATCAATCAAATCATCTAAATCTTGGTAGATGAGTTTATCTGCGCCAATGGATTGAGCGATTTCTTCATCTGTCTGCCCATGAGCGATTAATTCATTCGCTGAAGGCATATCAATACCGTAGATATTAGGAAACCTAATCGCAGGTGATGCGGAGGCAAAATACACCTTTTTCGCACCAGAATCTCTTACCATCTGAACAATTTCTTTCGAAGTAGTTCCCCTGACAATCGAATCATCGACGAGCATGACGTTTTTATCTTGAAACTCAAGACCGATAGGGTTTAATTTTTGACGTACGGATTTTTTGCGTTGAGCTTGCCCTGGCATAATAAAAGTACGTGCGATATAGCGATTTTTAATAAAACCTTCTCTATAGGCGATTCCTAGTGTCATTGCCATTTCTAAGGCAGAGGTACGACTGGTATCAGGGATAGGAATAACGACATCAATATCATGATCTGCCCATTCCTTTTTAACTTTTTCGGCAAGCTTATGCCCCATTCTCATGCGGGCTTTATGCACAAAAACATCATCAATGATAGAGTCAGGACGTGCAAAATAAACATATTCAAAAATACAGGTGTTATATTTTGGGTTTTCAGCGCATTGTTTGGTGTAGACTTGACCATCTAGTGTAATGTAAATAGCTTCACCTGGCTTTATATCTCTAACTATTTCATAGCCTTGAGTGACTAGAGCAACACTTTCTGAGGCGAGCATATAGCTAGTGCCACTCTCTGTTTCACGCTTACCAAAAACCAATGGACGTATGCCATTAGGGTCACGAAATCCAACCAAACCATCACGGGTTATCATCGCAGTAATTGCGTATGCACCTAGACAACGCTTATGTACGCCACTGACTGCCTTAAAAATATCATCAGGGCTAACACGATAGATGTCTTGCTTTTGTAGCTCTTGCGCAAAAATATTCAGTAGAATTTCTGAATCTGAATCTGTATTAATATGGCGACGATCTTGGCGAAACATCTCTTTTTTCAGTTCAGCATCATTAGTCAGGTTGCCGTTATGCGCCATGGTGATGCCATAAGGCGAGTTGACATAGAACGGTTGTGCCTCTGATGCGGATGAGGAGCCAGCAGTAGGATAGCGTACATGACCGATACCCATATTCCCTTGTAACATTTGCATATGTTTTGAATGAAAAACGTTACTGACTAAACCATTATTACGCCGACTGTAGAGGCGCTTACCATCGCTTGTAACAATGCCAGCGGCATCTTGTCCTCTATGTTGTAATACCGATAAACCGTCAAAAATTGCTTGATTGACAGGCTCTTGACTAACAATACCTATAATTCCACACATGGATTAATCGCTCATTATTGCGTTGTGCTAAAGTTAATAGTGATGTTTTCAGTATATATAGTTTTTCATATATTAAATTTCCATTCCCTTCTACTCCGCTCAGGGAACTCGCTCCCTGAGCGGAGTCGAAGGGAAATTATTTAAGTGAATGTCTATAGACCTAAAAATCGCTATTTTTTCTCTACGGTTGGCGTAACAACTGCTTTTGATTCCGCAGGGAGTTGTAAATACTCATCAAACTCTGGAGGAACGAATGATTTAATCCAAGCGGCTGACTCTTCTAGTTTTGGTATAAGGCTAGATGTCTTCCATAGTTCTTGGTCTGGTAAAGGCGTCATTCCTGCTAACATGGTCAGTAGTGATAATATAAGTGTTCCAAGCGCAATACCAAGCCCTGTGCCAAATATACGGTCAATAGCTCCGATACCTATCGCTTTTATCGCCTTTCCAAAGAGAAAGTTGATAAGCGCGCCTGCCAGTAAAACACCCAGAAAAATTAATAAGGCAGAAATACCTGTTTGAATGAGATCATTTGATAAATTAAAGGGAAGCGCTTTTGCAAGATCGGCAGAGTAGGTGACGGATAAAAAAACAGCTGCTATCCAAGTCACTAAAAAAATCGTCATCCAAACAAAGCCTTGTACCATACCAACGAGAGCGGTAAGTAGGAGGACAACGATAATAGCAATATCTAAGTAATTAAAATCCATTCGCAAAAACCTAATATAAAGGAGTTGTAGTAAGTTATGACAGGAACATAAAATAGCCTCCTAACAATCAAAATAAACTTACGTGGGGCATTGTAGTGATTTAGAGGGGAAAGTTCAATAATGCTCAGATGCATAGTTCGTGAGCTTCTAGATAAAGGGCACTCTATTGAAACTTATTTGCTTTGAATTAATTTCTTTGGGAGTTTTGATGAGTATAAATTTTTATTGTAGAGACAAGGCATGCCTTGTCTCTACGCGTGATTAAACCTTATTTAGAAACGATTAAACTACCCTTCACATATGGATTTTTTTGGTAACGGCGCTGTAGATTTTTTTGTGCTGTTACTGCTAGTTGACGGTTACTATAGCTTCCTATGCGAACACGAAAGAGTACTTTACCAGCTTTAGTCGTTTTACTTACGAAACTCTTATAACCTTCTTTTTTCATTACTTTTTTTAGATTATTAGCACGTGAAGAACTCGAAGTTGCTAATAATTGAATGCTATAACCACTCTTTTTACTTGCTTTAGAAGTCGCTTTTTGAGTTT
>QOAQ01000044.1 GCA_003972955.1 Aquificaceae bacterium | reverse complement strand
TTCTCATTCTATTCTTCGAGCTGATATAAAATTAACGGGGGATTTATTTTTTTCGGGTGTATTGCATATCTTTGGAAATATAACAGGAAATGTTATTTCTTCAGATGAATCAAATAGTTATTTGATTTTAGAAGAGGGTAGTATTGTCAATGGGGAAATACGTGCGAGTAATATACTCATCCGCTCTACTGTTTCGGGAAATATTTTTGCTTTCAAACGCCTAAGTTTAAAAGCAACCGCAACGATTCAAGGTGACATACATTATAATGAGTTAGAAATGAGCGAAGGTGCTACGATAAATGGAAGTTTATCAGCGATAGAAACTTAACATAATGACCAAAAAATATAACCGCACAATACGCAGCTTTGTTCTTCGCCAAGGGCGTTTAACCCGAGGGCAAGAGTATGCTTTAGAGTATCTTTGGCCAATTTATGGAATAGATAAGTCAGACAGCCTTATAAATTTTCAGGCATTATTTTCTCGCGATGCTCCTATTACTCTAGAAATAGGTTTTGGCAATGGAGACTCTTTAGCAGACATGGCAAAAGCAGCGCCTGAACGTAATTTCATCGGTATTGAAGTTCATCGACCTGGAGTAGGACGCTTATTACATCTTATTAAAGAGTACGAGCTAACAAATCTTCGGGTAATCAATGATGATGCGGTAGAAATATTGAAGCATCGTATTGCAAAAAAATCACTGGATAGAGTACAACTTTTCTTTCCTGACCCGTGGCATAAGAAAAAACATAATAAGCGTAGAATAGTACAAAAAAACTTCGTCGATCTTATTCACTCCGTATTGAAAACAGAAGGCGTTTTTCATTTAGCAACAGACTGGGAACCTTATGCAAAACACATGGCTGAAGTTTTGGAGTCTAGCTCACAATTTCAGAGTCTTGCAAGCTCTCCTTTTTCAGAAAGACCAGATGATCGCCCTTTAACAAAGTTTGAAAATAGAGGCTTAAAGCTTGGGCATGGGGTATGGGATTTATTATACAAATCAATTTAAGCACCCTCTTTAGAGCCTCCAATAAATTTCAATTTTAACTCACCTGTATCGCGTTGATTATTTTCTATAATAATACCTTTGACAGGATCATTCTTACTTTTAGAGCGGTAAGGTGTGCCAATCATAATATCCACATTGGATGAACCACTGAATTTATTATTAGTAATCATATTATTATCATCCTCTACGACGATTCCTTCTGTGATATTCTTAAACGTATTATTTACTACCTGATTATTTTTTGCATAATCATGATAATACTTTTCACTTCCAAATAAGCCACGTGTTTTATACATAATGGGGTCGCCACATTTAAAACGAGACAACTGTTTACTTTGTCGTGAAGCCAGCCAGACGCCATAACGCTCATCAATAAAATGATTATTTTTTATTTGATTATAATTACTGTGCTGAAAGCGCGGAAGTTGGGCTTTATTTTTATGTTTTTCAAAGCAATTTTTATATAAAAAAACAGCGCCCTTGCCATTGTTTTTAAACGTATTGCCAATAATTTTATTGTAAGCAGAGGAATCTACCGCTATAGCCTCTCTTTCACCTGTAGGATATTTTGGCATTCTCATACGTTTTTTACGTTTATAGTTGGTATAGCCATTTTTATAAAAATATGAATTTCTTATTTCATTATGACGTGTTCCAGACTCCATATAAATAGCTGAATTTCCTGAATATTTAATCTCACCTTGTTCAAATATAATATGACTAACATAGCGTTGCATATAAATACCATGTTTATGGCTACTATGTATTTTGGTATTGGAGATAGTGATATTTTTAGGTGCATCATCGCGGAGTTGATTTTCTATTGAGACGACATTTGTCTTTTTTCTCAATAACTCATGCTGTTTTTTAGGAACTCTAAATCGAATAACAATACCGTCGATATAATTTTTAATGTGACAATTTTTAATATTTATTCCTGATTTATAAACAGAAAAAGCCCAGTTGCGAGGCTCAGACGCTTTACTATAGGCGATAAAAATGGAATTAGGTTTATTTTGCTTTAAACCGTTCAATACTGCCCCTTGGCAATCAAAGGCTATATTTTCTTTTTCAAGCGAAAAACTAACGCGTTGATAAGAACAGCCTTTAGGAATAACAGTATCTTTTTTGATTTTAATCGTATCACCTGACTTCCAGTTGGGGCAGTTGGAAACAGTTGTTGAAGGAATATTGGGTGTTGTCTTTTGTGGTTTATCTTTTATTACGACAGAACTACAGGCGGTTATAAAGAAAGTAAAAAGTGTTAATTTTAAGGTGGTTTTTATTATTGAAATCATTCTATTTTCCAATACAAAAATTACTAAATATTTCACCAAGTAAGTCATCAGGCGTATACCTTCCCGTTATTTGTCCGAGAGAGTCTTGTGCTAAACGTAGCTCTTCTGCCATTAACTCTCCTGCATTGCATTCTTTTAATTGGTATTCAGCATTATCAACCGCTTGTTGAGTTTCTTCTAAGGCTTGTATATGACGACGACGTGCGATAAAGCTATCTTCAATTTCACTTTGATAGCCCATATAGTGTTTAAGTTCGCTTTTTAATTGCTCAATACCCCGCTGTTGTTTGGCTGAAATATATATTTTTCCGTCCCTTTTTCCTGCTGTTTGCTGGTTTAAATCTATTTTATTGTGTACTTGCAATACGGGTAGGCTACTGGGGAATTGTTGTAAGATTTTATGATTCGCAGCGGTGTTTTTATCATTATCATCAATGAGTAATAAGATTAAGTCGGCTTTTTCTATTTCTTTCCATGCGCGTTCAATGCCTATTTTTTCAATAGGATCATCACTTTCTCGCAGACCTGCGGTATCAATGATATGCAAGGGCATTCCATCAAGGTGGATGGTTTCACGTAAGACATCACGTGTTGTGCCTGCAACATCGGTCACGATGGCGCTATCATTGCCTGATAGTGCATTCAGTAAGCTTGATTTTCCCGCATTGGGTTGACCAACTATAACGAGCTGCATTCCTTCGCGTAATAAGCTGCCTTGTTTGGCTTTACTGAAAATTTCTTGCAGTTGTTGCTTGATGCTATCAAGGCGTTTTGTAACGGCATCTCCTGCGAGAAAATCTATTTCTTCATCGGGGAAATCGAGGGCTGCTTCGACATACACGCGCAGTTCGATTAATTTATTGAGTAGTTCATCAATCGCGGCGGAGAAGTGACCTTGGAGTGAACGTAGCGCCGAGCGGGCTGCTTGTTCGGAGCTACTATCAATTAAGTCTGAGATAGCTTCTGCCTGTGCTAAATCAAGCTTATCATTTAAAAAAGCACGTTCTGAAAATTCGCCAGGTCTTGCGAGTCGAGCGCCTAAGGCAAGGCAGCGTTTAAGCACCATATCAAGCACAACAGGTCCACCATGCCCTTGAAACTCGATAACATTTTCTCCAGTGAAGGAATGGGGCGCGGGAAAGTAGATAGCAATACCGCTATCGAGGGTCGATTGTTCTGATTTGAATGCGGTATAAACTGCCTTGCGTGGAGCTGGCAGTTGACCGAGTATATCGGTAGCTATGTGTGCAGAAAGTTCGCCTGATACACGAATAATGCCGACACCCCCACGACCTGCTGGCGTTGCAACAGCTACGATGGTGTCGTGTGGTGTCATATCTGTTTACCTATTAACTATTCTCTTCAATCTGCTTGGTGATATACCACTGCTGTAGAATGGATAAAATATTGTTGACCACCCAGTACAGTACTAAACCAGCAGGGAAGAACAGGAACATTACGGTGAAAACAATCGGTAAGAAGGCAAATATCTTCTGTTGCATTGGATCCATTTGTGGTGGATTCAACTTTTGTTGCACAAACATACTGATACCAAAAATGATAGGCAAGACATAATAAGGGTCAAGTACCGACAAATCTTGATACCACGCTAACCAAGGTGCTTGACGTAGCTCTACACTTTCGAGTAGCACCCAATACAAGCCCATAAATACAGGCATCTGAATTAACATGGGCAAACAACCACCTAATGGATTGATTTTTTCTTTACGATAAAAATCCATGGTTGCTTTTTGTTTTGCTTGAGGATCGCCCTTAAAACGCTCATTGAGTTCTTTAATTTTCGGCGCCATCTTTTTCATACGTGCCATCGAGCGATAACTAATTGCAGAGGGATAGAAAAAGATTATTTTAATAAATAAGGTGACGAATATAATTGACCAGCCCCAGTTACCAACAAAATTGTGAATGGTCTGCATTAGCCAAAAAATGGGTTTAGATACAAAACTAAACACACCATAATCAACCGTTAAATCAAGTCCTTTTGATATTTTCTCTAAGACTGCTTGAATTTTGGGGCCTACATAAAATTGGCTATTAATATTAGCGCTTGTACTGGGTGAAATTTGAATTTCAGGTGATTTAACACCGATAATATAGCGATTACTGTCTTTTATATAATTGGTATAGTAGGTATTGTCTTGCTCTTTTGGAGGAATCCATGAGCTTACAAAGTAATGCTCAAGCATGGCAACCCAACCACCTTTTACGACATTGCTTAATTTCTCTCCTTCCATATCGGAGAAACTCACTTTCTCGTATTTATTATTGTAATAAGCTCCGCCAATATAAGCGCGCACGCCCATCATGCCGCTCGACTTATTCTTTGGACTATGCGTAATTTGTTCGTAGCTACTTCCTTTCCATGCCACGTCTGATTGATTATCAACCGTTTGTTCTAGCGAGATAAGAAAACTACCTTTCTTGAATTTATAGCGTTTAGTAACACTAATACCTTTACCGTTTGTCCACGTTAAGGGCACAATTAATTCATCGCTACCTTCTAAAAGTTGATACTCAGTCTGTGGTGCAGAGTATTGTGCATAATGATTAGGCGCTAACTCTGCTGAGCTACTGATGAGACCTGATTGTGCGGCATAAGATTTTTGACGGTCTAGTACGCGGACAGGCTTATTTTTCTCTTCTAAGCTGACAGGATAGGTCAACAAATCAGCTTGAACAATAGAGCCACCTACGCTACTAATAATAATATCAAGGACATCGGTCTTAACGTGAATATCTTGACCTTGGCTGTCGTTAGAGGCTGCTTTTTCTGCTGTATTTTGTGTTGCTGAAGATGCTGTGGCTACCCCTGCTGGAATATCTAACTGCTTACTGTTTGCAGAAGGAGCATTTTGAGAAACTACGCCATTCGCCGTCGTCTCAGGAATCGTCGGTTTAGGAGCATGATCTTGTAACCACGTTGTCCAAATTAAATAACCTAAGAACAGCAAGGTGAAATACAATAAAGGGCGTTGTTGATCCATGATCTATCCTTGATAAAAGTAATATACTCAATAAATTGCTATTACTTTATATTTTTTAGAGGCACTCAAGAGACTGTGCTGAGTTTTTTCTGCATATAATGCCACTGCTTTTCTAACTGTTCTAATATTTGCGCGTTACTTAATTGAACAGCCGCAGGGCGACACATGGCAATAATATCGATAGGGGGAAGTGAATGCTGTCTTTTTCTAAAACTCTCACGTAGCAATCGCTTAATTCTATTGCGATCAACCGCACGTTTTACACTTTTCTTAGCAATCGCTAAACCCAAGCGCGGATGGGAAACGTCATTGACCCTAACTAATAAAGTAAATGAGTGGTTTCCAAAACGACGCGCATCGGCAAACACATGACTATACTGTTTTGCAGTTAGTAAGCGCTGTTCTCTCGTGAAAGTTTGCCCTAGCATATACTATTATTCTGTGAAATTAGGGCTAGTACTATAGTCCTTAGATAGATTTAAGGACAAAGACGTGCGCGACCTTTTGCACGACGTGCTTTTATAACCTTACGACCACCAACAGTACTCATACGTGCACGAAAACCATGAGTACGAGCGCGTTTGATATTACTTGGTTGAAATGTTCTTTTCATGACTCTATACCTAAAAATACTTAAATGTTTTGTAATTATATACAGCATAACTATTTAAGGAACTAGCCTAAAATAGTATTACAAAGGAAAAGGGCGTGAAAATAAGCTAAGACTTATAGATTGTCAACTATTTTACGCTAGTGAATGAAATTCCCCACTTCTAAAAAACCTTGTTTGAGAAGAGTTATGCTTATGCTTTTGAACAAAGTTTGTTACGCAATGATGAATCTATATGATTAAACTTACAGAAAAATTAGAGACCCTCTATAATATAAGGGGGCATTAAAAATCAGAGGTTCTCTATGAATTCGCTAGGTAAAATTTTCTTTGGATTATCCACACTACTTGTTTTGGTGGTTGCTGCCGTTGCATTTTTTGTCGCTACCTTTGATGCAAACCGCTATAAAACACAAATCAGCCAATTAGTTAAAAAAAATACAGGACGTGATTTGCAACTTAATGGGGATATTAGCCTCTCCGTTTATCCTAATATTGCACTCAATTTAGGCTCTGCAAGCCTTAGTAATGCCACTGGCTTTGGTGATACACCCTTTGCTCAGGTTAAATCTGCCAAAGTGGGTGTGCAGTTAATGCCTTTATTGAAGAAAACACTGGTTATTGAAAAAGTCTATCTGGATGGTTTGCAGTTAGATTTACATAAAAAAGTGGATGCAAGTAATAACTGGGATTCATTCAGTGCAGGTGTTAATAAGCCGAAGAAAAAAAATCAGTTCAGTGAGGATTTATTAAAAAATCTTTCCATCGCAGGAGCAGAGTTAAGCAATGCCCATATTCATTGGCGAGATGATGCGGCTAAACAAGACATCCAAATATCATCACTTAATTTAAGTACAGGTGTTTTTAGAGCAGGTAAACCAATTCAAATAACACTTGATGGACACTTACAACAAAAATCACCGACACCATTAATAAGTGTATCAGGTGATCTATCAACCACGCTCACCTTATCCCAACAGAATAGTCACTTTAATCTTGCTGGCACACAGCTAAATGCCACTGCTGTTGGTCTGCCTGTGTCAAAGCTCAGCCTGTCGGGGGATATTGATGGAACGACTAAATTACTGAATATAGGCAATTTAAAATTACATATTATTAGTGATAAAAGCTTACTAAAAAAAGGACAGTTACAAGCGAATCTTGCAGGAAAAAGCACACTCAATATTGAACAACAACGTTTACACATAGCAGGGATGAGCTTACAAACGACGCTTACCGGTTTACCCCAAGCCTCTACCGCCATAAAAGCAAATATAACAGGCGATACCACGCTAAATTTAAAAAGCAAACAACTACATATCGCCGCGATGAGCTTAAATGCAGAGTCGCAACAGGCTATCGCAAGCAATAGTAATGCAAGTGCCAAGCTACAAGGTGATAGTTATTTTGATTTAGACAAGCAAGTATTGACGATTAAAGCAATGAAACTCAATGCCAGTGCAGCCAGAATATTGGATGGCGCGGGAAATGCAACAGCAGATATTAAAGGAAATCTGCACGCTAATTTAAAGGATTTATTAGTTAATATTGCAGACATGACGCTAAATACTCGGCTGACGAACTCCCCAAAAACGGGAGATATAGGCGCAAAGGTGAGCGGCAATTTACGTGCTAATCTCAACGATCTATCGTTTGATATGCAGACCATGAAGCTACTGGCGGAGGCAAAAAATTATCCTCAAGTAGGCAAACTTAAAGCACAGATAACAGGAGATTTGCAGGCAAAGGTAGCGCAACAACAGTTTGTTTTAAATAACAGTAAGATTAACACCTCACTCCAAGGAGAAGCACTTTCAGGAGGGAACTTATCTGCTCAACTAAATAGTAAAAACCTCACTGCCAATATAAAAAATCAACACCTTAAACTCATAGCAATGAAGCTAAATGCCAATATCAATGGCGGAATTATTCCAGGTGGAAAATTACATCATAGCAGTCAGGGAAATATTGATGTTAATTTAACTAATAACAAAGGCTCTGCTCAATTAAACCATATAGTCGTGGATATGGCAGGGGCAAAACTGACAGGCAATGCCAAACTAACGCGCTTATCCCCTCAAGCTAGTGTCACTGGCACATTTAAAACCAATCAATTTAATTTAAAACAGGTGCTAACAACATTAGGTATTAAGTTACCCGTTACTAGTAAAGCGGATGTTTTTGGCAAGACACAAGCTAATTTTAACCTTGTGGCAACGCCGAATAGTGTGAATATTCGCGGTTTAAAGCTTCACTTAGATCAATCTAACATAACAGGTGATGTTACCGTGCATAATTTCAAAGCACCTGCACTGAAAACAAAGCTGAAAATAAACCAACTGGTCGTAGATGATTATTTAGCCCCTGTTGATGCTAAAACGGCGCAGAAAACAAATCCTAATGATAAATTACTGCCCGTTAAACTGTTAAAATCACTTAATATAGATGGCACGATTGATGTAGGAAAATTACGCTTTGATGATATTAATCTGACACAAGTACATGCCAATATTAAAGCCAAGCAAGGGATTATTGATGCCAAACCACTGAGCTTTAATGCCTTTAAAGGACATTATAATGGCAACTTAAAGATCAATGTCACGACGAATACACCTGTGATTACAATGAATCATAAAATCCAAAAAGTCCGCTCTGAAAGTATCCTTATGCAATTCTTTCAAGACCGTTATGTCTCAGGTGGCGTGTTCTTAAATACCCATTTAACAACACGCGGCAACACTATCGCAACACTGAAACAAAACCTAAACGGTAAAGCTAATATTGAATTTCAGAAGGGAACGATTCGTGACTCTAACTTAGCTAAAAAAGTAACCTTAGCGATTAACCTTTTTGAGAAAAAGAAAACCAATGCAAAAGGCGAAAAAGTTGTCACCTTCACCAAGTTAGGCGGTGATTGGAAAGTAAATAAAGGTGTCTTTAGCACTAATAATATTCAACTACTCGCACCCCATTTTTTAATCAATGGGACAGGCGATATTAATATTGTTAAAAATGCACTGGATTTAAGGCTACGTCTCCGTTCAAAAAATAAAGAGAGTAAATATTTTGCACCATTACGCATTTACGGGCCGTTTGATAAGCTTAAATATGAAATAGAACTGGATGTATTAGCAAAATCTTTGCTCAAAGGTGACTTAGATAAGAAAAAAGCCGAGTTAAAGCAAAAGTTACTCGACGCAAAAGCCAAAGCCATCCAACAACTCGAAGCACGCAAAAAGGCAGAATTACAAAAACTCCAAGCTAAAAGAGAGCAAGCACAACAACGCCTAAAAGCAGAACAAGACAAATTAAAACAACGCTTGAAAAACGAGCAAGATAAAGCACAAAAATTACTACAAGACAGGCTAAAAGCAGAGCAAGATAAATTACAAAATAAGCTAAATGAAACGCTTAAAAACACCTTAGGAGACAAAGCGAAAGAAGCAACCGATAATGCCACGGAAGAGGTTAAGAAAAAATTGGAGGATGAAGTTAAAAATAAATTAAAGGATGCGTTTGGTGGCTTGTTTTAGGAATGGATATTATGCACTTTTTTCTAGTTACGAGGCTCCAGCCTCGTAACCAGATAAAACATCAGTAATTAAATAGGATAGAGAATAAAATCGTGTACCTCCTTCTTCCACGCTTTTTCATCTTTACTACTTAGTATCTCTAAATCATCAGGTGTAGCATTATCATCATCAACCCATTCCCTTAATAAGGTAGAGCCGTTAATCACATCAATCGCTAGCTTCCCGAATTCATACTCATAAGGGAAATCGCGCCATAGTTCGTAATCAGGATAAAGTTGGTGTATGGCTTTAAACGCAAGTGCTTGTAATCGCCATGGCTTAAATTTTTCATGCTGATAATGCTGGTCTTCGACGTAGATTTGCACACCTGAACACAGTTCACCTTGGTATTTATGGAAGGTGGGTTCAAACCATATTTCACCTAAGCGACAGCCTTGTAACCAGTGCGGGGCTAGTGCTTGCATTTTTTTGATGATGTTTTTTGCGTCTATATCTGGCGCACCAAATAATTCTAGCGGTCGGGTTGTGCCTCTGCCTTCGGAAAGCGTTGTTCCTTCTAGCATAACCGTTCCCGCGTAACAACGTGCCATCCATAAGTTGGGTGCATTAGGACTAGGATTGATCCATGTGCGTTCACCCAGTGGCCAGCCATAACCTGATGCCGCCTTAGCTTGCCAGCCTGCCATAGTGATGACCTTACATTCAACATCTAAGCGTAAGGTGGCAATAAACCAGTTGGCAAGTTCTCCCATAGTTAAACCGTGACGCATTGGCAAAGCTCCTGCACCCACAAAACTTTCCCAGCCTGCGCGTAAACGTAAACCTTCGATGGGACGACCGACAGGGTTGGGGCGGTCGAGTATCCAGACGGCTTTATCTTTTTCTGCGGCAGCTTCGAGTAGATAGCGTAAGGTGGTGATAAAGGTGTAGATACGACAACCAAGGTCTTGCAAATCCACCAAAATCACATCAAACGTATCCATCATAGCATCGGTGGGGCGACGCACTTCGCCGTATAAACTAAACACGGGGATACCGTGTTGTGGATCAATATAATCAGGAGATTCCATCATATTATCTTGTTTATCACCGCGTAAACCATGCTGAGGTCCAAATGCAGCACTGAGTTGAATATCATCAAGTGTTGCAATGGCATCTAAGGCATGTGTTAAGTCTTGCGTGACCGAGGCAGGATGCGCTAAGAGTGCGATACGTTTTCCTGCTAAGGGCTTGCGTAAATTAGCATCCTCTATAAAACGGTCGAGTCCAAATTTCATAACATTACTCTATTGAATGGTTTAATGGATAGGGTAAAACTTTCTCGATGATGAAAGTCGGGGCGATGGCTAGGGTGCTTTAATGCCCAATAAGATAAGTCACCATCACGGGTCTCAATGACAGCACTTACGCCAACCTGCACGTTTTTTTTCTCAGGATTAGCGGGTAAGCAAGCGGCAGGCAAGGTCACGCTGATGCTTAATTGTGTATCTTTTTGCTGACGTTTTATCGTAGGCGACTGGCTAGTTTGCCAAGCGACTCTTTCTCGGTAATCAGCAAAAGCATACATTGCCCATTGACGTGAGGGTGAAAAATTATATTCGTGATACGCTTTTTCACCTTCCACAGCGATAAAGGCTTCAAAGCAACTCCGCTCCCATAGATTATCTTTTGCTGCAGATACAGTTAATGCAGGTATTAATAATCGTGGCAAATCAGCATTCAAAAAGTAATCAAAGCACATATCACCATTGTCTAAAGTGTGAACGGAACAGCTTAGCTTTTCTACTAATGAGCAGGGCGTTTCAGCGTGACAATATAGTGATAGTTCGCTCATTTGATAGTTTTTAATTGTTGTAAAACGGTGTAATAACTTGCCTCAACAACCTGCGCCATTTTTTGATAATTTAAGCGGTCGGCGGTATCTTGTGGTGTGTTGCTGTTGGAGTGGTCACTTTATTGTCAGAAAAACCAATAGGCTGAGTTAGCACAAGCCAAATAATGAGCAATAGCAGTAAAAAAGCAGAAATAAATTCTAGAAGGTGTTTTGTTATTTTTTTCAAAAGAGCCTATTTTGTCTTATTTTTTAGATGAGATCTGTATATTACATTGTTTATAAAACCAATGTAATCATTCACTCTCTCTCTCTAATAGGCACAAAAAAGGTCGCTCAATGAGCGACCTTTTTATCTCATACACGTTTCAGTGCAATGAATATTACTTAATAAAAAGCATTTCTTGATACTTAGGAAGTGGCCACATATCGTCAGCTACTTCACGCTCTAGTGCGTCAGCAGAAGCACGAACGTCGTCCATCAAGCCGCGGATAGTGCCAGCACAGTGTTGCATGTGTGCATCTGTATCAGCAAAGTCTTCTTGTGCGAGTGCATCGCTTAGGCTATCAACAGAAGCCATCATTGCGGATGTTAGCTCGGCAACTTTCTCAACTGTTGCGGTGCTAAGCTCAACACCTGCTTCTTTTGCCACAGAAACTGAAGAGGCAAGGTCTGCAAGGTAGCGAGTAGCTGCTGGATAAATGCTCGTCTTAGCCATATCAATTACTAGCTTGGCTTCAACTTCAATAGAAAGAATATATTGCTCTGCATAGACTTCATAACGACTCGCAAGCTCAGTATTGCTTAATACGCCAGTGCTTTCGAATAGCTCTTTAATGTCATCGTCATTCAATGCAGGTAGTGCATCGGCAGTTGTAGGAATGTTCTTTAGACCACGCTCTTCAACCGCCTCTTTATGCCATTCAGATGAATAACCATCACCACCAAAGACAGCTTGACCATGCTCTGCCATCAGCTTTTGCAGTACGGCAATAACAGCTTCTTCTTTAGAACCATTGCTAAGTGCGCCTTCTAACTCATCTGCAATCCAGTTAAGAGAGTCTGCAAGCATGGTGTTCATTGCAATTAATGGACCTGAAACTGACTGCTCAGAACCAACCGCACGGAACTCAAAACGGTTACCTGTGAAGGCAAAAGGAGAGGTACGGTTACGATCGCCTGGATCTTTAGCAAATGTTGGGATTTGGTCAAGACCAAGATCCATAATACCGCCATCTTCAGAGCCTGTTAATTTACCATCTTGAATATCTTGGAATACTTTTTCTAGCTGGTCACCTAAGTAAACCGATAGAATCGCTGGAGGCGCTTCATTAGCACCTAAACGATGATCATTACCTGCTGATGCGATAACCGCACGTAGTAGAGGACCATATTTGTGTACACCACGAATAACCGCGCCACAGAAAAGTAGAAAGTTTAAATGCTCATGTGGCTTTGAACCAGGATCAAGCAAATTGCCTTGTGTTGCATTACCAACCGACCAGTTGACGTGCTTACCAGAACCATTAATACCTGCAAATGGCTTTTCATGTAGTAAGCATAGGAAACCGTGCTTTTTTGCAGTATTTTTTAAGACCGTCATTAATAACTGCTGATGATCAGCGGCTACATTGGCAGCTTCAAAATAAGGTGCAATTTCAAATTGTCCAGGTGCTACTTCGTTATGATGCGTTTTAGCAGGGATACCTAACTTATACAGTGTGTTCTCGAAGTCTTGCATAAAGACCTGAACGCGTGGAGGTATTGCACCAAAATAATGATCATCAAATTCCTGACCTTTTGCCGCAGGTGCGCCAAATAGTGTACGACCCGCTAGTAATAAGTCAGGACGACTGTTTGCAAAGTTTTCATCAACAAGGAAGTATTCTTGCTCTGCACCACAGCTAGAGTTTAAGGTTGCGATTTCTTCTTCGCCCATTAAACTTAATACTTTCTGTGCCGCGTCATTCATCGCTTTATTAGAACGTAGCAAAGGAATTTTCTTATCCAGTGCTTCACCCGTCCAAGACATAAAGACACTAGGAATCATTAAGGTAGGACCATTCGCAGTCTGCATAAGGTAAGCAGGGCTAGTAGGATCCCAAGCTGTATGTCCACGAGCCGCATTGGTGACACGAATACCACCGTTAGGGAATGATGATCCGTCTGGCTCGCCTTTAATAAGTAAACCACCTGTAAACTCAGTAATCGCATTACCTTCTGCATTTGCAATGATAAAGCCATCATGCTTTTCAGCCGTTGCATTGGTCATTGGGTAGAAGATATGAGAGAAAAATTTAGCACCTTTAGAAATAGCCCAATCTTTCATTGCCGCAGCAACCGTATCCGCAACGGCTGGGTCAAGCGCCGCCCCCGTTGCCATTGTTTTCTTCATGGCTTTGTATGCTTTTTTATCAAGCATTTCTTCCATTTTAGCAAGATTGAAAACATCAGAAGCCCAAATTTTACTTAGCTTTTTAGGGTTTTCAGTTGCTGTCTCTTCACGGTTTGTGATTTGGTAAATCGCTTGTAGGCGAGATTCATTTCCACTCATTCTTAAATTCCTTTGATATTTAAATGTAACTTTAAAAAACTGTTTCTCACTGTTTTTTCATCGCGTAAGAAACAGTTTTTGTGAATCCTAGTACTGTACTAGTACTAGCTGAATTTATGCCTTCACAAATTCAGCTTCTATTAACTATTAATGCCCAATTAATAAGTCATTCAGCAAAAAACATGCCAATATATATACTATTCGCTCGATAATAACAATTAGGGATTGGTATTTTTGACATTATTAGTAGGGGAGAAATGTTTTTTTATTATTTAACCGCATGAATAATATAGTGTTAAGCTATCAAATAATAGATATAAACATAAAATTCAGCGTCTACTAATAACGATAAGTGGTATTAAAATAAACAGGAAAGGTGATAATAATCAGTACATAACAATTCGCACCATATTAGTGCTTTCAGTAATGGAAAGGAATTATTTTAGTGCGTTCTGCTAATGGAAAATCTTGCTAGTGATTCTAATGCTAATTTATACGGTGTATCAGCTAAACAAGTAAGACAGGCATTGGCTTTTTCCACCTCCTGTTTTGCTATTGCTGTTGCGTAGTTTAACGATTCTGTTTGCTCTATAATTTTCATTATTTGGTCAATTTTATCTAAACCACCCTTCTCAATAGCACTACGGATTAATTGTGCATCATCACCCGTGCTACGTTGTAGAGCGATAATCAGTGGTAAAGTCGGCTTGCCTTCTGCTAAGTCATCCCCTACATTTTTACCCATCTCATCCGCTGAGGCGCTGTAGTCTAAAATATCATCCACTAATTGAAATGCTGTGCCTAAATGTACACCATATTGTGCCACTGCCTTTTCTTGTTCAGTCGATAAGCCAGCTAATACCGCACCTAATTGACAGGCTGCTTCAAATAATTTAGCTGTTTTTGAATAAATAACCTCAAGATAACGCGCCTCAGTCGTCTCAGGGTCATTACAGTTTAAAAGTTGTAAGACTTCACCTTCGGCAATGATATTGGTGGTTTGTGCGAGTATTTCCATAACCCGCATTTCACCCACATCAACCATCATCTCAAAGGAGCGTGAATAGAGGAAATCACCGACTAAAACAGCCGCTTGATTGCCCCAGACATTATTCGCTGTTTCTTGACCGCGACGCATATCGGACTCATCGACCACATCATCATGTAATAAAGTAGCCGTATGGATAAACTCGACAATGGCTGCCACATTAATATGCTTATCACCATTATAGCCACACGCCCGTGCCGCTAACAGTGACAACATGGGGCGTAAACGCTTACCACCACTAGCAATAATATAGTGGCTTAGCTGATTAACTAATACAATTTCAGAATGTAAACGTGCTTGAATTAAACGGTTTACAGCTTGCATATCCTCAGAGATAAGCTCTTGAATAGCGGTGAAATCCATTGTACTCACTGTTTGAGGCATAAAATATATCCATCACTCTGCTTAGATTTAAAATCATTACAGGTTGGGGGTTGATGATAAATTAATCATTGTAGATAGTATCAATGAACACTACGCTGATTCTGAGTGCCTCGAATGCTAGGTAGATGCACGCATACTGTCAAGGGCTTAATAATTACATGGTCATATAAGTGTGATAAACAAATACGTGTAAACACGCCATAATAGACGCAACTTAAACCTGAATCCGTGACTTCACTACGGCACAGTGAATAAGATATTAATTCATCATGAGTTTAAAAAATACCCGCTTAACCTATGGGTGACGCTAATATTTTTTAAAATCTCATGCTAAACCAATCTCTTATCCCCTGTTATCCGCATTGATGTCACGAATTCAGGTTAAAACTAAGTTGTCTTATTACTTGATTAATTCAATAAACATCTGTAGACTCGCGCGGCTTCTTGCAGAAGCTTTGCACAGGCGTATTGGAGTTATAAAAATGTATGCTATCTTCACCACAGGTGGAAAACAGTACCGCGTTGCCGAAGGCGACGTAATCAGAATCGAGAAACTGGATGCCGAAGAAGGAACAAATGTCGACTTTGACAATGTTCTTATGGTTGGTAGCGGTGATGATATTCAAGTAGGCGCACCTTATTTAGAAGGTGGTAAAATAACAGCTTTAGTTCGTGCTCAAGAGCGTGCCAAGAAAGTTGAAATTATTAAGTTCCGTCGCCGTAAACATCATCAAAAGCGCACAGGACATCGACAGTATGTAACACAAGTTGAAATAAAAAAGATTTCAGCTTAATAAATAGAGGACTTTTCTCATGGCTCATAAAAAAGCGGCAGGTAGTACTAAGAACGGACGTGATTCGGTCTCGAAACGATTAGGTGTTAAACGTTTTGGTGGTCAAACAGTTTTAGCGGGTAATATTCTAGTTCGTCAACGTGGTACTAAATTCCACCCAGGAACAAACGTGGGTATTGGTAAAGACCATACTTTATTTGCAAAAACAGATGGTGCTGTACTTTTCGAAGTAAAAGGTCCTAAAAACCGCAAATATGTTAGTATTGTAGAAGCAGCTTCTGCGTAATTATTTACGTTAATAACTGTTTTTAAAAAGCCTCGCTAGTCGAGGCTTTTTTGTGTCTATAATTTGGTAACAGCTCCCCAAAAATAGTATGCCTATTTTAAAAACCATAAAAATAATATTGTTATTCTTATCACTATTTCAGTTATTTTATCAAAATGATGGTTGTAAAATAATCACATTACCTTCCCTGTTCATGGTAGATACATTTTTCCACAAACATTGATCTAACACGCTGTACTAAGAAAGCAATTTGTTGATTGTATTTTGACCGACGACTAATTCCTCATAATGCAACATTAGTTTTTTTAATCTCTATATAAAAAACTTAAAATAAATATTGCTATATTATAATACTCTAATATAGAATATGGGCATAAGCGCAGTTAATGAGGTAAAAAAACAATCGCTGCATATTTATTTAATAAAAAACATTGGGGAAAATTATGATTAACTATTCTAGCGAGAATATCGTTGCTGAAGCACACAAACACATTGATGTTATTAACCTTGATCAAGCTGATGCCATGCGTCAAGAAGGTATAAATATTATCGATGTACGTGAGCCAGAAGAATATAACGCAGGCGCTATTCCAGGTGCTATTAATATGCCACGCAGTGTATTGGAGTTTGTAGTAGGTGAGTATCTTGAAGAAGAAGACCGTAACAAACCACATATTGTGTACTGTAAATCAGGTGGTCGTGCTGCACTTGCTGCAATCACTATGAAGAAAATGGGTTACTCAAATGTTCATGCTATGCAACAAGGCTTTGCACATTGGGAACTTGATGGTCGCCAAATTGAGAACAACCCTTCATAGATCAAAGTTGTAGGGAGCAAAAAAACAAACACAGTTGACTACTCAGTTTAATCTGAGTAGTTACTCAAATATCAGGGGAAAAATATTATGTTATTAAAGCAACTTTTTGACACAGAAACATCAACGTTTACTTACTTATTAGTCGATGCAGCATCGCGTGATGCCGTTATTATTGATCCTGTTTATGGGCAAATGCAACGCGACTTAGATGCACTAAAAGAGTTAAACGCTGAGTTAAAATATATCGTAGAAACGCATGTTCATGCCGACCATATTACAGGGGCTTATGATCTAAAACAGGCAACCAATGCAAAATTTGCCGCAGGTGTTGGCACAGGTTTAACCTGTGGTGATGCCTTACTAGCAGAAGGTGAAGTGATTCACTTCGGACATGAGGTGCTACACGCTATTCCAACACCAGGGCATACCGACGGCTGTACAAGCTATCGCTGGCGTGATCGTTTATTTACAGGTGATACTTTATTGATCAATGCCTGTGGGCGTACTGATTTCCAACAAGGCAGCCCTGAAAACTTGTATAACAGCATCCAAAAATTATTAACTTTTTCAGATGATTATATTGTGTATCCTGGTCATGACTACAATGGTTTACGCATTAGTAGCATCGGGCAAGAGAAACAAAATAATCCTTATATCGTGAATACGTCTAAGGAAGAGTTTATTGAGAAAATGAATAATTTAAACTTACCAAAGCCTAAGAAAATAGATGAGTCTGTACCTGCGAATCTACGTTGTGGTAATGCGCGTATAGCGGCTTAAAATTTGACAAGTGATACCAGAAGAACGCCTTGGTTTAGCTAAGGCTTTCTTCATTATGTGGTAATGGTCTTAATTTATGATTTTGTGCTTTACTCACCGTACCTTTCGACAGGCTCAGGGAGCTTGTCGAAGGGTGCGGGTAATAGAATGCAAATCACGGATTAACACTACTACCCGTTATACTTTAAAATTTTTCCACCTCCACCACCAAATCCCCCTGTTCCAATATCTCTCCTACTTCCAAGTAAATCTTTTTTACCTGCCCATCAAAAGGTGCGGTAATTGTTGATTCCATTTTCATGGCTTCAATCACAAAGAGAGGTGTGTCTTTTTTGATTCTATCGCCTTCTTTTACCATAATTTGCGATAAACGCCCCAGTATGGGTGTACCTATTTCTGTTTCTTCTACGGCTTTACGGTTGACTTTTTTAGTAGAGATGACCGATTCATCACGTAAGGTAATACTGCGTGGTTGCCCGTTCAAAGCAAAGGTAACGGTACGAATACCGCCTTCATCTGCCGCAGAAACATAAATCAAACGGATGATAATTACTTTTCCCTTCGATAATTCTACCTGCACTTCTTTACGATGTTTTAAGGCATAAAAGAATGCCGTACTCGGTAGTACCGATATATCACCATAATCTTGCTGGTGTTGATAAAAGTCTTTATAGACCTTGGGATACATTTGATACGATAAAAAATCACGTTGCGTACAGTCTTCATCAAAGTCTTTTTGGAAAGTAGCAAACTCTGCATCAAAATCAATGGGGGCTAAATGTGCATTGGGCGCATCACTAAAGGCTTTTTTTCCTTTAAGAATTAAATCGCTTAATGCCTGAGGAAAGCCACCTGCGGTCTGTCCTAAACGCCCTTGAAAGAGGTCAATCACCGAATCAGGAAATGCCAGTGTATCGCCTTGTTGCATAACATCGGCTTCTGTTAAGCCGTTTGATGTCATAAAAATAGCCATATCACCGACAACTTTTGATGAGGGGGTGACTTTTACAATATCACCAAACATTTTATTTACAATGGCGTAGTTCTTTTTAACCTCTTCAAACTTATGTTCTAAGCCCAATGCGATTGATTGTGGTCGTAAATTAGAATATTGCCCACCAGGGATTTCATGGTCATATACTTCTGCTGTGCCTGCTTTTAAGCCTGATTCAAAGGGATAATACATCTCGCGCACGTCTTCCCAGTAATTAGCGTATTGATTTAACGACACTAAATCATAGCGTTGCTCGCGTGGCTGACCTTGCATCACCGCGATTAATGAATTCAAATTAGGCTGAGAGGTCAAGCCCGACATGGAGCTTAAACAGGCATCGACAATATCAACATCGGCTTCAATGGCTTTTAATAAGGTTGCTGCTTGCACCGAAGAGGTGTCGTGCGTATGCAAATGAATGGGTAAATTAACAGCATTTTTTAATGCGGGGATAAGTTCCTGTGCGGCATAGGGCTTGAGTAAACCCGCCATATCTTTTAGGGCGATAATATGTGCGCCCGCATCTTCTAGTTGTTTGGCTAAATCGGTGTAGTAAGCCATATTATATTTATTACTTGCATCCGTATTCAGCACATCACCCGTGTAACAGATGGTCGCCTCGGCTAATCCATGCGTTTGCTCTCGTACCACTTGAATAGATTTTCGCATTCCTTCTATCCAGTTTAAGGAATCAAAAATACGGAAAACATCAATGCCGCTCTCGGCAGATTCAATAATAAATTTCTCAATTAAATTATCAGGATAAGCTTTGTAGCCCACCCCATTAGAGCCTCTAAATAACATCTGAAACAAAATATTAGGAATCTTTTCACGCAATAAACGTAAACGCTCCCACGGGCATTCGTGCAAGAAACGGAGCGCCACATCGAAGGTTGCGCCCCCCCACATTTCTAATGAAAATAGCTGTGCGTGATTTTTAGCCATGCCCTCGGCTACTTTGAGCATATCGGTGGTTCTAACGCGGGTGGCAAGCAATGACTGATGTGCATCGCGTAGCGTTGTATCGGTGTAGAGAATAGTATTTTGTGATTTTATCCACTCAACAAAACCCTCTGCGCCCAATTCATCCAATTTGTTTTTAGTCCCTTGAGGATAGGGCGCAAGCTCATCAAAATCGGGAATGATTGCTTCACGAAAGCTTTTATCAAGATCGGGATTTTTAATATCAGGATGCCCATTTACAATGATATTTGCTAGATAGCGCAGTATTTTCGTGCCTCTATCAAGCCGTGCTTTGATCTTAAATAATTCAGGGTGCTGTTCTAAAAAAGTGACGCGGGTTTCACCTGCAACAAATACAGGATGTTTTAAGACATTAAGAATAAAGCCAATATTGGTTTTAACGCCACGAATACGAAACTCTATTAAAGCACGTTCGGCACGTTCTAAGGCTTCCTTTAGGGTGCGACCAGAAGCGGTGACTTTAACTAGCATGGAGTCATAAAAAGGAGATATTTTTGCGCCCACATAAGCCGCGCCCACATCTAAACGCACGCCTAAACCACCTGCGCTACGATAGGCGATAATTGTGCCTAAATCGGGTTTAAAATCTTGCTCAGGATCTTCGGTGGTGATGCGACATTGCACCGCAAAACCACGGCAACTAATCGCGTCTTGAGAGGCGATCATAATTTCAGGGCTGGATAGTTTATAGCCGTCTGCAATTAAAATTTGACTACGTACAATATCAATGCCTGTGACGACTTCCGTAATGGTATGTTCGACCTGCACACGCGGATTGACTTCAATAAAATAAATATTTTCATCTTTATCAACTAAAAACTCGACTGTTCCCGCATTGTTATAATTGACTTGTTTCGTAACGGCGAGCGCATAGGCATACAGTTTATCGCGTGTTGCTGCTGACAAGCCTGTACTCGGTGCAACTTCCACCACCTTTTGAAAACGACGTTGTACCGAACAATCACGCTCGTATAAATGCACTAAATTACCGTGCTGATCCCCTAGTATTTGAATTTCGATGTGCTTGGGTGAGTCGATATACTTTTCTAAAAATAAAGTATCATCACCAAAGGCTTTTGCCGCTTCATTACGCGCATCATTAAACGCTGTGGCTAACTCATCGGCAGAGCGCAAGACACGCATTCCACGCCCACCACCGCCCGATGCCGCTTTTATCATCAGTGGAAAACCAATCCGCTCAGCCTCCTGCATGGCGATATCGACATTATCTAGCGGGATATTGCTGTCTTCGATAACGGGCAAACCTGCATTGATGGCATTTTGTTTGGCTTCAATTTTATCACCCAACTGCTCCATCACCTCAGGATCAGGGCCGATAAAAATAATACCTTCCTCACGACAACGGCGTGCAAATTGTACGTTTTCAGATAAAAACCCATAACCAGGATGAATAGCATCAACATTATGCAACTTCGCTGTGTTAATCATCTCTTCAATATCGAGATACGGCGATAAAGCCTCATCGTCTGCACCTATCTGATAGGCTTCATCTGATTTATAGCGATGTGGCGAAAAGCGATCTTCATAGGCATAAACAGCCACCGTTTTAAGTTTTAACTCAAACGCTGCACGTAAAATACGAATCGCAATTTCACCACGATTCGCCACCATCAGTTTTTTGATTTTTGTTGTCATTGTATACGCCCTTGTTTAATAGAGTGATTAGCTACTTATAGAACATTTTTCCGCCCGATTTATACGCTCGGACAAGCACCTCACTTTTGAGGTTTATAAAAGCTTAGTACATGCGCCATAAGAAGTTATCAATATATTAAACCTAGGAGATTAAAGAGATGTTTTTGCCGCCATTAATATTCTTTATTGACATAGTAATGGCGAGGTAATATCGTTTGAAATTAATATCATCGGTATCAATTTGTAGATTAATGGTTGGTACGGATAGACTGTAATCTATATAGAGGAGTCTTCCCTGTGTCGCAAACTACCCATAACACACTACAACAGCAGATAGATCAATATACCCGTGAGATTTTAAATGCTACGGAAAAGTCGTGGGAGGCATTAAAAGAGAAAGATAGAAAGAAGAATGTATTTTGGTTGGATGAAAAGAAAAAATTAACACAAGAAAGAACAGAGTTACAAAAGAAATTACAAGAAACACCTCGCACAGAAAGCACAATTAAACCTAAAACACGACAAGAAATAAAAGATAAAATAATTTATTTAAATAAAATGGCAAAGCTTGCGGATAAAAATATGCGCCTTGCCTTGGTTGATAAACAGCTTTCACAGGCTAATGATTTTTTACGCCAAAGAAATCAATATAATGGTGAAGTAAAACAGCTTAATGAGTTATTAAATCCACCAATACATAAAGAAAAAGTAAAACCTAAAAAAATAGAACCTTTAAGTCGTGAACAAATAAAGGAAAAAATAAGAAAGTTTAATGCAAAGGCATTAGATGCCGATAAACTAATGCGAGTAGCACTGGGCAATAGGGAGTTGGAAAAAGCGAATGAGTTATTACAGCAAAGAAACTATTTGAATGCTGAAGCAAAAAAACTTGCATTACGACTTCAACCTTCTAGCATAAATATCCAAAATACTGAAAGCCCTGAAAGCCCTGAAAGCCCTGAAAGCCCTGAAAGTTCTGAAAGTTCTGAAAGTTCTGAAAGTTCTGAAAGTTCTGAAAGTTCTGAAAGTTCTGAAAGTTCTGAAAGT
>QOAQ01000092.1 GCA_003972955.1 Aquificaceae bacterium | reverse complement strand
GCCTATTTTTATATGCGCTTGAATGATGCTCGTGTGCAGTTATTAAGTGGTATCGAAAATGCAACGACACTGTATATATTACCTAAAATAAGTCATTCAGAAGAATCTTTGATTCGCCATGTGGCAAGTTTAACTATGGCATTAAATAAATCAGCGGAGCGTATTGCACAGGTTGAAGGTGATTTTATTGTGGCGGGTGAACAGTTACAAAAAGCAGTAAATAATTTACACAATGGTGTGGGCAATACGGGTATGTCAGAGCTGATCAGCTTAATTCGTGAAGGATTCCGTTTGCCAGCGGTTGAAGAGCCAAACCTAGAACCTGATGAAATCACCAAGAAACGAGGCTTTAGATTATGAGTTTTGATTTTCCTGGTGCGAATACCAGTTTTGAAAATCATAATGTCAGCGAGGAGAGCTTCTGGCCGTCTTTCACCGATATTATGATGGTTATCGTGATGACTTTTTTATTGATTACTGTTTCGGTGATTATCAATAACTATCATTTAGTTGAAACCCTTAAAAAAACCATGCAAGCGGAGCAGTTAGCGTCGTCAATAGCCGAAGATGTGCAGGTAGAAAATACAAGCTTAGAAGAGCGCTTAAAGCAATTTAAACAACAGTTAGCTGCGCTTAATATTCAACTATCCTCTGCAAAAAAAGAGGCGGAAAAAAGTCGCTCTGCTTTACGTGAGAGTCAGCAAAATATTGAAAAACTAAATGCTGTCGCAACGAAGAATCAGCAACAGCTCGACGATAAAAATCAACAAATTACAACATTATCTCGCCAGCAGCAGGAGAGTCTTGATGCATTAGATGAGGCTAAAAACAGGGTGCTACAGTTACAGACAGAGAAAAGCAATAATGAAGACAAGCTTTCTGGTTTACAGAAGGAGATGGCACTATTGCAAACAACACTACAAGAAAAGTCATCGCAGTCTACTGCTTTACAAGCCACCTTGGATAAAACATCGACGCAACTTGCTAATTTAAAAAAGCTACGTGAAAGTGAGGAAACGAAATTATTAAGCTTGCAAGGTGAGCTGGATAGTTTGGATAAAAAATACCAAAAACTATTACGCCCTGCGCGCTCAGCAAAAGGTAAGTTTGTTGTCTCTGTCATGTACAGTAAGCGGGGAGGGAGGAGTCGCTATCGTTTGCGTTCTAGCCCTAAGGGTGAGTATGCAGATGTCTCACGTAAACAATTAGTCCGAAAATTGAAAAAACTGAAGAAAAAATATACAACTGATCTTTATGTGAAAATTATCATTCCTGAGAAAAGCGGTCTGTCTTATAATGAAGCATGGCGTTTTACGAACGAGATGCAAAAGTCATACGACTATTATTATCAAGATGAGGAAAAGTAACTGTTCAAATACCCCTGAACGGTTGCGAGGAAAAGCAAAAAAAAGGCGCTGAAGCAACAGAACAATAAATACGAGGTAATCCCCCATGTTAAGTAACGAAGAACTACTGCAATATGTGCCAGAAGATGGCTTATTAAAAGATAAAGTTATATTAGTGACAGGCGCATCAGATGGTATTGGGCGTGCTATTTCTCTTGCCTATGCTCGTTATGGTGCAACGATTGTTTTATTGAGTAAAAGTATTAAGCCTTTAGAAGTTGTTTATGATGAAATTATTGCTAACGGCGACCCAGAGCCTGCAATATATCCGCTTAATATGGAAGGGGCGAACGTCAATGATTATATGGAGATGGCAGCCACCATCGAGAGAGAATTAGGTCGTTTGGATGGTATCGTTTTAAATGCCGCTTGGTTACCCGCCTTTATTCCCTTTAAAGAATACGATGTGGAGCTGTGGTCAAAAACAATCACCGTAAATTTGCATGCTAATTTTCTTATCACAAAGGCATGTTTGCCCTTACTTGAAGTGGCGGAAGACCCTGCGATTATTATGTCGGCACATGAAGGACGTAAAGCGTATAACGGAGCTTTTGGTATTGCGAAAGCAGGTATGCGTGCAATGATGGATATTATTGCGGATGAATATGATCGTGATGAATTATTTATTCGCGTCAATAGTATTGATTCTGGTCCTTTAAATACACAAATGCGCCGCTTGAATTATCCATTAGAAGACATCGATACGCTCGCAAGCCCTGACGCTATGATTGGTCCTTATCTCTATTTTATGGGTGCTGATGCAGATAAACGTACTGGCGAAACGATCAAATATGAGCGTTTAGATGCTGATACAAAATGGGCGGGTAGCAAGTAATTGTGAAGCAAGATAATCTGTTTTCTGTCGAGAAAGAAACAGTGGCAGATTTTTCTTTTGACGAAGCGGTTGCCGATGTCTTTCCTGATATGTTGCGTCGCTCGATTCCTGGTTATGAAAATATAATCGCGATGCTCGGCGTATTAGCACGTTGTCATGTACAAGATAACACTCGGGTTTATGATTTAGGTTGTTCACTAGGGGCCGCAACCTTGTCGGTACATCGTCAAACTAGAGAGCTATCACTACAACATATCTGTGTGGATAATTCTGCGGCGATGATTAAACGCTGTGCCTCTACTTTAAAACGCCACATGCCCGCCGCCTCTGTTGAACTAATCTGTGATGATATTCAACGTATTCCTATCAAAAATGCATCCGTTGTTTTACTTAATTTCACCCTGCAATTTTTACCAAAGACAACTCGTTTGGTCTTATTAAAAAATATCTACAAGGGCTTGAACTCTGGCGGTGTATTAATTTTGTCGGAAAAACTTCTTTATGATGATGCTGAAGTGAACCAGTTGTTTATTCAATGGCATCACGAGTTTAAACGTGCAAATGGCTATAGTGATTTAGAAATTAGTCAAAAACGTGCCGCGATTGAAAATGTTTTGATTCCAGATACTTTGAATACCCATCAAACACGGCTAACAGAAGCTGGCTTCTCTCACGTCCATCAATGGTTTCAAGCCTTTAATTTCTCCTCTCTTATTGCTGTAAAAGCGTAACTATATGATTGAATTTAACACCTTATATCAACATCTAAAACAAACTGATCTTGTTGATTGGTTGGAGATTTTGCCTGAACAAGTAGAGGCTGTTTTAAAGCAGCGTGTGCATGGAAAAAGAGAGGAATGGAATGCACTACTAGCGGCGTTACCTGAAATTAAAGCCTCTGATATTGATATTAATGCAGATAGAGTACGTGTAGGCACAAGCGATGATTGCGATAAAGACAGTCAAGCGCAACTAAAAGACATACTGCAACAATTTCATCCTTGGCGCAAAGGGCCGTATGAGCTATTTGACATTCATATTGATACTGAGTGGCGCTCTGATTGGAAGTGGCAACGGCTAAAAGATCATATAGCCCCTTTAAAAAATCGTTTAGTTTTAGATGTTGGCTGCGGTAATGGCTACCATATGTGGCGAATGCTAGGGGAGGGCGCACAGCTTGTGGTGGGCGTTGACCCTAGCCAATTCTTTTTAGCTCAATTTCATCTGATAAAGCATTATGCAGGTACGCATTTACCGATTCATTTATTACCTTTAAAAGGAGAAGAGTTACCTGCTTTCACGCGAGAATATCGTGGCAAAGGTTTTGATAGCGTATTCTCGATGGGGGTTTTATATCATCGTCAATCCCCCATTACACACTTACAAGAGCTGCGTTATTTTTTACGTGCGGGTGGAGAATTGATCTTAGAAACGCTGGTGATTGAAGGTGACGAACAATCCGTACTTATACCTGAAGATCGTTATGCAAAAATGCGTAATGTTTGGTTTATTCCCAGTACAGACTTATTAACACGCATGTTGCAACGCGCTGGTTTTATCAATATCCGAGTGGTTGATCTTAATCAAACCAGCACCGATGAACAGCGTTGTACCGATTGGATGAGCTATGAGTCCTTATCTGATTTTCTTGATCCTGAAGATCATAATAAAACGATTGAAGGTTATCCTGCGCCCTTACGAGCGGTTGTTGTTTGTAATGTGCCTTAGGTTCAAAATTACAATACTTCCTTGGCCATGTGTAATTATCCACTTATCAGTTAGACCTAGTATTCATCTAAATTTCTATTAAAATTACTAGCAAGCAAATGAGCCTTGCAACCCGAATAGTGGATCGCTATTCATGCACATAGCCTAGCAACGCATCATTAACTTGCTCTTTACTAAAGCGCTATCTCGCTATCTATACGCATTACGATTTGATTTCTAGGAAATTAATAGCGTATAGATAGCGGATAGCGCATCGAGTGTAGCAAGCTAATTGTTTGATTGAGCGAAGGTATTTGCTAAAAAAGGCTGATAACCGTAAAGGTTATCAGCTTTTTTTTTACTTAAAATAATGTATCAAGGCAAACAGATAAGCAAAAGATAATATGTTTATTTTGCCAGAAATGGATAATAAAAATTCCCATGACTCAACTGTCTCGTCAAGAACTCTACGATAAAATTAAAGAAACTTCTAAAGATGAATATATTCTTAGCGAAATGAAACGCTTAGGGTATTGGAAAGAGGGCGATAAACCCAGTGTTGCAGCTACTTTAATTAAGAGAAAAACAGAGTTACAAACAGAAATATATAAGCTTTCACGGGAAATTAAAGACCCTAAAGCGGCTTTGCAAGCTATTCATAAACAACGCATGGCAGAGGCACGTCAACGACGAGTTGATACAAAAGTGGCTTATGAGCTAAGGCGTTATCAACGTGCTACAGATTGGTATCAACGTAAGTTAAGTACGATTGACTATTTAGGTAGTGCTTGCGTTCTTACACAGGAAAAAAAGCAAAAAATAAAAGTATTGGATACGGCTAAATTAGCACGTTATCAATTACCCAATATCTCAACAGCAAAAGAGTTGGCGGAGCAGATGGGGGTTACGTTGAATGAATTACGTTTTTTATGCTACACCAATGAAGTCTCTAAAATAACGCATTATCAGCGTTTTGGCATTCATAAAAAAACAGGTGGCACACGGATGATTTCCGCTCCCATGCCACGTTTAAAGCGTCTGCAATATTGGGTATTAGACAATCTATTACAAAAAATTCCTTTAGCAGAACAGGCACATGGTTTTGTGCCCTCAAAAAGTATCGTCACCAATGCCAAGCCACATATTGGTAAAAAAGTGGTGATAAATATGGATCTGAAAAACTTTTTTCCTACGGTTAGCTATCCGCGCATAAAAGGTGTGTTTCTTTCGCAAGGTTATAACGACGAAGTGGCTACTTTATTCGCCTTAATTTGTTCCGAGCCAGAAACACAAACAGTAGAGATGGATGGACAGCGTTATTATATTCACAGTAAACAACGTTATTTACCGCAAGGTGCGCCTACTAGCCCCAATATCAGCAATATTATTTGTTATAAATTAGATAAACGTCTGCAAGGTTTAGCCAATAAGTACGGTTTTGTCTATACCCGTTATGCTGATGACATGACCTTTTCTAGTAATGATGCCAGTAAGGTGAAAGCATTATTAAATTGGGTCAAAGCCACGGTAACAGAAGAAGGTTTTATTATACATCCTGAGAAAACACGCATTATGCACCAAGGTGCAAGACAGGAAGTGACAGGGCTTGTTGTGAACGAAAAACTTTCCGTGAGTCGAAAGCAACTAAAACAATTTCGCGCTTTACTCTATCAAATAAAAAAAGATGGTTACGATGGAAAGCAGTGGGGCAAAGGTGGGAGTTTATTACCAACAATTAAAGGATTTGCTCACTTTGTAAAAATGGTGAATGCAGAGAAAGGTGAAAAATTCTTAGCGAATATTAAAGAAATTATCGACTTACATGGTTATCCAGACGCGGACAAAAAACAAAATAAAACAAGCGATGATTTCCGCAAGGCAGCAGCACAAGGTAAGTTACCGCTTAACTCCATGCGTATCGCTACTGCACCACCTCCTCCTGATATTAATACAATGATTCAAAATACAGATGTACTCGACTTAGTGCGTAAGGAGTTAGGTTTGTCAGAAAATAACCCTGAAACAACAAATGATACCGCAATATCATCAGCACAAAGCGAAGACAATAGAGAAGAAGGTTCAGCAGGTTTTTTAGCCCGCCTTAAGACGTTTCTAGGAGGTGAGAAATGAAGTTAACTCGTCGCACTATTTTACGTTTTACCCAAGGTACATCCGATAAAGTTTACGAAGTCGATCTTGTTAAAACAGGTTCAGAAAACTATTTGGTTAATTTTCGCTATGGTAAATATGGGGCTAATTTACGTGAGGGTTGTAAGACAAAATCAGCCGTCGAATTAGCACAAGCCACTAAAATCGCCGATAGTTTATTGGTTAGTAAAATCAATAAAGGCTACTGTGTAGTGGAAGGTTATGACCCTATTAGCCAAGAGCTTATTGGTGAACATGTTAAACCGTCCGTTGATGAAACATTTGCCAATAATGAAAGTTCTACAACAACAAATAATGAGCGAGATAATAAAATCATCGCACGTTTAGAGCGCTTTAGTTTTGGGCATGAAACCATTATCGATGGCTATACTTTAGGTCGTACCATCTGGAAAGTCGGTGAGTTACGTCTGCAAGCCGCACGTCCTATGATCGAAAAAATATTAACAACTGCCAGCGTTAAGAAAGATCAGATGGATTATTACAGCATACTGTGGACATTAGGACGTATTGCTAATGAAGAATCATTGCATCTTATTGATAAAATAGCGAAAAAGTTACCTGAAAATACCAGCTATATGCTCACAGAAGTAAAAATGGCATTAGCCTCTCAAGCTGAGCAATACTTACCTGTCGTTGATAAAGCGATTGATGTTGTCGATACCGCTGAACAGATTAAAAGTTTTGATTTAATCGAACAAATCTCTGTCTCGGCATTAAGCCCGCAGATAAAAGATTATCGTTATAAAGTGCTAGAGCTGCATAATATAAGTACAGAAATTAACAATGCCTTAGAGCAATTAAAAATAGAAGATTTGATTGTTGACAATGAGGCATTGACACCGCAAAAAAAGCATCTTTATCGACATTTAGAGCAACCTATTGTTGACAAACTTGAAGCGAGTGAAGCGTTTTACCCTACCTTAGAGCAATCAATAAACTGCTTATTAGAGCATAAGAAAAATAGCTTAATCGATGAAAGAGCGCGTAAATATAAACCAGACTATGACTTATATATGTCTCTTATTGCTGAGATGGACTTGAGCAAAGTATTAGGCGATGACTATGATATTCAACAAGCACAAGCAGGGCGATTAGATTGGATATGGGGGGGAAGTAAAGCCTTTAAAAGGGCGTTGAACAAATCCCCTAAAGTTAAAAATATACAAAGTTTGTGGCAACGTGTTATTCATTACAGCGATATAGCCTCCGATAGAGAGAGTACGTATAAGCAAAGTGAAATAAAGGCTGCTGAAAAGATGGTAAAAACAGCAGGTGTTTATGAGGATGTTTTACAGGCTATCGAAGGATTAAAATTTGATGATTACTTATGGAGCTATAAAAATGAAAAGCTCAGTAATGACACCAAAAGTAAATATGCCAATGATTTTAATATCATTATTATCAACCTTATCAGTGATAAATATCACACACTTAAAAAACAAGCACTACAGCCTAAAAAAGTTCTCTTAGGGCATTTTCAACAAACCGCTCTCGCGACCTATTGGGCATCGTCATACGATGTCAGTTTAAGGTCTAAAGTACTTGGAATGGTTCGTGCGATGGGAGTCAAAGCTCCTTTTACGCAAACGTTTCGTCGTCTGTATAAAATAGCGGAGTTTCGTGACGATGCAGAAATAATAGCGATACTAAACTATCGTGTCGAAGCAACATCTCCTAGCCCTAGTAGTTACTGGTCTAAAAGTAAGCCATTTTCCAAGCCAACCAAAGAATATTTTAGACGACGTTTAGTGCGTACGTTACGTCATATTGCCAGTTTACGACCTGCTTTGTATCCACTCTATGCCAGAGAGGTTTTATTGCAGGCAGATGATAAGGACACGACCTTAAGTGTTTATAATAAAAAGCATCATGTAACACATTTTCCTCGTTTATCGGCACTGAATTTCATACTGCATAAAAATAGTATTTTATTCAGTGAAAACTCTTTGCGGATATGGCGAGTTAATCGTGGAGTTAAAAAAGATATTGCTCGACCAGAAGCGTATCCCACCTTATGGGATCAGGCAGAGCAAGACTTATTGGCTATTTTATTAGGCTGCAAAGCAAGCATCGTCAATAATTTTGCATTTGACAGACTTAGCAAAAAAGAAGCGTATTTAAACACTGTAGCGCAATCACAATGGCTAAAATTAGTGCAACGTCCTTATGAAAATACGGCACTGTTAGCACTCGATTATCTACAAGATTCTTTGGATGATATTAACGTCATTAAAGCCATATTAGCCGCTCAGTTTGATAGTGTGCGTAAAAAAGCATTACAAGCCTTAGATGGTGAGCGACTAGGAGAGCTGCGTGATTTATTAGTGCTTATGCTGTTATCAGAGCATGATGATGTGTATGAGTTTGCCAAATCCTATTTGTATACGGCACAAGACCATTACAAGGAATTAAGTGATCAGTTATTGCACGAATTATTAAGTGCAGAAGCGAGCCAGCAAGGTCATTATGGGGAGCGTATCGAATGGTTATTACTGCATCCACTGAAAGATACCGCAAGTTTAGCGGCTATTACGCCTTTATTAGCACATACAGAGTTAGCCATACAGCTATTAGGTGCAAAATTACTGGAAGCATCTAGTTACTCTTTTGATGACATGCAAGATAGTTATCAACGTATGTCGGAGTCTGAGTACCCCGAGATAAGAGCAGGGGCGATTGCATTATTAGCCAAATTACCCACAGAGAAAAAGATAAAACACAAAGCGCTGTTATTTAAGGCATTAGTGGATGAACATGCCTCCTTGCGCCAGAAATCACGTACTGTTATTGCTACTATAGACGACCAAGACTTTAGGATAGCTTGCTTTGACTATGTTTTGCCAAGTTTCTTTAAAGCCGAACCGTTTGCAGGGTTCTTTGATGATATGTTAGCGCTGGTCGTGATCTTAGCGCCCATGCATAAAGAGGTTGATATTGACTTGCTATGGCGTTTATTAAATGCAAAAAGCAAGCTGGCAGAATGGTCGGGGGCGATTATTTTAAGCGCTCGTCAAGCCAATGAATTCTCGGTAAAGCAATTAGCACTGCTATCTAAAAATCCTACGGTGAGTGTACGTGACTGGTCATTAGCTGCTTTTGAGGCAGACCTATCACTCACAAAAAATAATTATTCCCAAGCAATCCGTTTACTAGACAACCGCTGGGACGATACCCGTAGCCGAGCCATCCGTTTCTTTCAAGATAATTTTGTGGATGATTTTTGGAATAGTCAGCGCACCATTGCTGTGTGTGACAACGTTTATGCCGATGTGCAACGCTTTGGACGCGACTTAGTCACCCGCTTCTTTCATGAAGGTGATGGCGAAGAGTACTTGTTAAAACTAAGCCAACACCCATCTGCCAATGTGCAACTATTTGTTTCAGGCTTTTTAACTGAATACGCCAGCAATCAAACCGAGCTTATTTTGTCGCTACAGCCTTACTTTAAAACCGTATTGTCGCAGGTAAACAGAGGGCGCTTGATAAAAGATCGTATTATTCGCTTTTTATTCGATGAAGCCAACAAGCAAGAAGCCGTTGCTACTATGGTTGCCGCACTATTTAGTGATCAATCGGTCAGCATGGTGATTGCAGACAAAATGCAATACATTAAAACCTTATTCAAATTACAACAACAATTTACACAGATACAAACACCTGTGGTTATTATCAAGCCAGAGGTGAGGGCAATTTAATGGAATTTTCAAGAAAATATCAGGGTAAAACTAAGGTAAGTCATAGTGGGAAATCAAGCAATATGTCATTTGTCCCCGATGCTTTGCGTGAGCCAACTTTTTTTGTGGGTGACTTAAACAAACACATCCCCTTTCGCGAAGCTATGTCGGCCTTGCACCATGTAGTGGTATCTGACCTACGTTTTAAGCCAAAAGATAAAACAGATTACAAAGCATGGCTCAAAGAACAAGAAGATATATTTCTTGCCGAGGCAATGAGCGCGCAAGCCGATAAAAAAGAAAAAATAAAAGAACTTCGAGCAGAATTACGTCAGATACAAACACAAGAAAGTAAAGCCTTAGCGCCTTATTACAAAGCACAATCAAAGTATTTTAACTACCTTTACAAGCATGATTACGATGCATGGTATGTGCTTGACCCTGTGATAAGCGTCCATCCAGACAGCATCTTCTTTGAATGTTTTTCTCAAGATGAATCGAGTTACGGTAAATTGAGTTGTGACTATGAGATATTTAAAAATATCAGTGAGCATAGTTATGGAACGACTAATATTGATTACTCCAGTGAGCTATATCAAGAATTTCAGAAAATTAGAGACTATAAAGACACACAATTTATGCTTGACCCTTCAGGGTTTGAAGTAAGAACAGATTTAAGTGATGACTTTAAAGAAGAGAAAATTGATCTGCCCGATAGTTGGGTAAGGGGTTTTTTACAAGTGAGTTCGGCAATGAGTTTACCGTTTATTCAGTTCGACTTGCATCCTATGGATATTTACAACTTACTGCTCATTTTAAAACGACATAAAGAGCGCGCCAGTCCACGCTCTATTCGTTTTATTCTCACACCGAATCAGCCCGTAAAAATGTTGATAGAACCATGGTCTTACGAGCTAGTCTGCCATCGCAGTCTTTATCATGGAAACAAACAAGAAGAAGTACGCATTTGGGGTCGCCGTCGCCTCTTTATTTTAGAGCGACTGCTACCGCTTGTTAAACACTTTAAAGTCAGTTTATTAGGCACAGGTTTACCTAGCTTTTGGGTAGCGGAAATGCAGGGTATGACCTTTACCTTAGGTTTATCAGGCTGGAGCGCTAACGACTTTTCACGCATGGGTAATTTTGACCTGATGGCACCACGTGGCGAAGTGGATAGCATCACCGCAGAAAAAGTATTTCATGCTCTACAAAGTACATGGGTAGAATCTGCAAGCTCATTAGCCAAAAGATTAGCTTTAGATGAGCTGACAGTAAAATCAGCATTAGGTGTGTATTCACAATATGGGCGAGTACTTTATGACATGGATAAAAACTTATACCGTATCCGCGAGCTAAGCAAAGACCCACTGCCAATGGATAAACTACGTTTTAGCAATGAACGAGAAGAAAAAGCCAGCAACTTTATCAAAGCCAAATTAGTCACCGTATTGTCCAAAGAAAATCAACAAGGAAGAACCATCATAAAAGGCAAGGTAATAGACGATGGCAATAGCTACCAACCAGAAATAGTCATTGACGCAGACATGCGTTTAATAGATGCCAAATGCAGTTGTCATTTCTACATTCAAAATAAAATGAATCAAGGGCCATGTGAACACATGTTAGCGATTCGTTTGAGTTAGGCTATTGGGTAATGGTATCAACCTGTGATTTTGTGCTTTATCACCGCCCCTTCGACTCCGCTCAGGGAGCTAGTTCCCTGAGCGGAGTCGAAGGGAATGGAAATTTAATATGTGAAAGACTATAGGTGATTTTTCTTATTAACTGATGTTACGCAGTGGTGATTTTTTACTTTCACTGCAAGGTTTTCGTAGCCTACTAATCTTT
>QOAQ01000119.1 GCA_003972955.1 Aquificaceae bacterium | reverse complement strand
ACAGTTTAATAGTGCGCCTTAATTTTTTTATCTTCTTGATCTTGAAGACTTATAAATACGGGAATTACGACGGCGACGAATATTCAAGTCACATGCTATTGAGGTTGAACGATGAGTCGTTTTTGAAGAAGATGCTTCGTTACTTGCTTTTTCATCATCCTCTGTATTGTCGTGTGACTCGGTGGCTTTATCATTTGTTATTGCGCTAGTCGTTTTAGCAACAACACCAGCTCCTGTCGCTACCGCTGCTGCTGTTAAAGTTGCTGATAAATCACTCGCATCATCCTCATTATCGCTATCAGTTACTATGGCTTCTTCTGCTGATTCGGTAGTTTGAATTTCATCCGCGCTATCATCTGTATTATCAGTATTTTCTACCTTGTCAGACTCATCGGTATTTTCTGAGCTATCAGTATCTTCTTCATTAGTGTCGGTTATTTCAGATTCTGTAGCGTCTGCCTCATTATCCTCATTGTCTGTACTTGTAGAAGTATCTAGCTCCTCAGTCGTTGCTATTTCCTCATCTATGACAGACTCAATATCTTCTTTATCTTCTGCTGTTATAGATTCGTCTTCTTCAGCATTTAAAATATCTGCACCTGCTTTTGCGGCTACTCCTGTTGCGACAGTTGCTGCCACTGCTTTTGCCATATCGAGCAAAGAACTGTCATCTTGACCATCTTCTGTCGCTTCAGATGTTTCTATTGTTTCATCAATCGTATTTTCTAATGCTTCGTTAGTGTTTGTTTCAGTTTTTGCAATTATTTGTTCTTCAAGTTCATTGAGAGAAGTTTCTATATTTTCTGTATCAATCGTGTCTTCTGCTGCTTCAATGGCATCTTTAGAAGTATCATCAGTAGCGGTTTCTTCTGCTTTAGTTTCAGCTTCTGCTTCATCACTTTCAATAGCATCATCTCCACTCTCGTCTTCAGTGGTCTCTTCTATCTCTGCAACTTCGCTTTCAGCTTCTTGCTTCTCTACGTTTTCAATAGCCTCTTCTGCATCTTCAATGACTTCGGGGGCATCATTGTCAAGAACAGTTGCGCCTACTTTAGCTGCTACGCCTGTAGCGACAGCAGCAGTTGCTGTTTTTGCTATATCAAGCAAAGAGTCACCCTTATCTTCAGAGGTTTCTTCTGCTTCGGTAGTTTCAATTTCATCTACTTGATTTTCTGCTTCTTCAAGTTCGTCTTCGCTAGTTTCTTCTATATCAACTTCATTAGTAGAATCTTCTATTTCCTCACTTTCAGTCACTTCTGTTACTTTATCATCAATAGACTCTTCTAGGTCTTCACTATCAGTTATTTCATCAACAGAATTTTCAGGATCAGTTGCTTCTTCTGTAAGCTCTTCATCAGTGCCGGCATCTACTGCTTTGGCTTCACCCTCTGCCTCATCACTTTCAATAGAGTCATTTAGCTCATCACTTTCAGAGTTTTCTTCTGATTCTGTAGCTTCAGTATCATTTGCTTGATTTTCTGCTTCTTTAAGTTCGTCTTCGCTAGTTTCTTCTGCATCAACTTCATTAGTGGAATCTTCTATCTCCTCACTTTCAGTTGCTTCTGCTATTTTATCGTCAATAGACTTTTCTGTGTCTTCACTATCAATGACTTCGGAGTTATCTTCGTTTTTAATAGCGCCTTCTGTAGGCTCTTCATCATCGCTATCAAGAATTGCCGCACCTGCTTTAGCCGCTACACCTGTGGCAATAGCGGCAGTTGCTGTTTTTGCAATATCAAGTAATGAATCGTCATCTTCATTGTTTGTCGCTGTTTCTGCAATATCAGCACCTTCATCTCCAAGCTCATCATCAATGGAAGCTTTTATATCTTTAACAGCACTAACACCTTCTGTTTTTATATCTTCAATTTTAGTATCAATAGTGTCTTTTAGTGTTTCATCTGTATTTGATACTTCATCATTAATGTTGATTAGCGCATCATCTTTATCATCACTTGGTGCATAGCTTATACCTGTTTCTCTTTCTGATAGCGCTTGTGCAACCGCCGCAGCTCCTGCTCCAGCGGTCGTGGCTACAACGGCTGCTTTAGCTGCTGTACTAGATGTTTTGTTTTCAGATGTTGATGATGTCGAGCTGGTTTTAGTGGTACTTGTATAGGAGTTATGGGAAGTAGACGTTGTTGAAGCTCCGTCTTTACAAAATAGTTTTTTTAAGAATCGTCCAATAAAATAGCCAATTAGAAAAGCCACTAAAGCTAAAAATAGTGTTTGTAATATAAAAAAGAACATTTTTTATTCTCCCTTATTAATAGTAGAAAAAAGGCCTAATAATAAGCCGAAAAGGAAAAATAATAAAAGCCAGAAAGATAACTGCGAAAATAAGTATGACATTGAAATAACCTCTTTTTTAACTAGCCTTCCCGTTTATCAGTAGGTGGGGAGAAAGGCTTTTAATTCTGTAACGGAGTACCTCTATTAATGATGAATTGATAAAAATTAATAGAGGTAGCCTATATAGACATTCACTTGAAACTTTTTTATTGGATAGAAAAAGTAATTCTACGATTTTTTGCACGACCTTCACGTGTATCGTTTGGTGCAATTGGCTGTGTTTCGCCGTAACCTGTTGATGTAATAATCGATGTATCAACACCAGCATTGATAAGATAGGCTTTTACAGCATCTGCTCTACGTTGGCTGAGTGCCATATTATACGCATCGCTTCCTCTGCTATCGGTGTGTCCACTGACTACAATTTTACTATCAGGAACTTTGCTACGACATTCACTAATAACCGTGGTGATTTCTGTGAGTAAAGCAAAACTAGCTTTTTGAATATGTGCTTTATTGGTATCAAAGAGAATGGTTTTTCCTGTCATTGTGTTGTTTAACTTTGTTTGACAAGCCTCGACATCGGCTTTTGCTGCGACCATGCGTTCAGCTCGGCGTTGCTCTTCAGCAAGTTGTTCTGCTGCTGCTTTTTCTGCCTCAGCTTTTTTAGCTAAAGCTGCTTTTTCAGCCTCTGATTGTTGAGATTGAGCATCTGCGGCAGCCTTTTCCTCTTCTGCTTTTTGTGCCATTGCTTCGGCTTCTTTTGCGGCAGCTTCTTCTTCCGCTACTTTTTTAGCTTCTTCTGCACTCGCTGCTTCCTCAGCCATTTTTTTAGCTAAAGCCGCTTCATCCGCTGCTTTTTTAGCAGCAATAGCATCAAGGTCAAGCGATAAATTGTTGGTTAATGTTAAGCCAAGTGCCGCAGCCACTGTTTTGAACGCAGAAGAGCTATTATCAAGAGATTCTTGATCCATCAGCTTTCCTGCAATTGTCATTGCGCCACCAGTATTTGCATAACCATCACCAACGGTTAATTTATTAATGATGTTCTCTGCACCAACTTTATCAGCGAGTGCGCTAGTAAGGGCATCAATTTCTTTTTGTGATGCAAGTGTACCTTCAAGAATATATTTACCATTTTCATAGTGAGCTTGAAGCGAAGGTGATGTGAGTGATTTAACCGTAATACTGTCCTCAACAATACGTACACCATCCACCGCTAAGGCAGTTTGTATTGCTTTGTCGCGAGCTTCATCTGAAGCTGCTGTTCCTGTCAGCAATACATCACGACCACGTTTCTCTATTTCAACATTTGACCAAGCAGCATCGCTTGATGCTAGCTTTTGTTGTGTTCGAGATTGAATATCTTTTTCTATAGGATCCCATTTTGCGGAAAGCATCAGGAAATAAAGGAAGGGTAAACCGAGAAGAGTAAGTAACCACCACCAGCCTTTGGATAGACCAGCACAACAGCAAGAGCGCCCATTTGCCATAATATTTACCTTTTTTGAGTAGGGAATTTGAGTATAGGTATATTCATTATAGGATAAACAACAACATTATTCACCTATTATTAATTAATATGATAGCTTATTGGTAGAATTGGTCTTTACTTTTTGTTTTTTATGATGTAGGAAAATGCTGTTATAGTAGGGTTGGCAATAGTCTTTCTTTTAGGCGTGAACATAGTTTTCTGCCGTTTTAATCCATCGCTCAATTAAGGGCTGAATTCTATCAGGATACTGTTTGATGATGACTTCTGCGGCAGCTTGAATACTAGGGAGTAGATGCTGGTCTCGTAATAAGTCGGCAATCCGAAATTGTAATTCTCCTGTTTGACGTGTACCAAACACTTCACCAGGGCCGCGAATTTCTAAATCAATACGGGCAATCTCAAAACCATCATTGCTACTTCTTAAGGCATCTAAACGTTTTCGAGCAATTTGGGAGAGTGGTGATTGATACATTAGTACACAACTACTCGCCGCTGTGCCACGACCTACACGTCCGCGTAATTGATGAAGTTGTGCTAAACCAAGGCGTTCTGCATTTTCAATAATCATCAATGAAGCATTCGGCACATCAACTCCCACTTCAATAACGGTCGTGGCAACTAATAAGTGCAGTTCAGCAGCTTTAAAGGATTGCATGGTGGTTTCTTTTTCTAGTGCAGTCATACGCCCATGTACTAAACCAATATTTAGTTCTGGAAGACTTTCTTGTAATAGCACTAATGTTTCTTCTGCATTCTGACACTGCAACGCATCGGACTCTTCTATTAAAGTACAGACCCAATAAACCTGCGCCCCTTGTTGGCAGACGGTATTAATGCGTTGCACGATGTCATCTCGGCGGATATTGGGAATGACGACTGTTTTAACGGGAGTACGTCCTGGTGGTAATTCATCAATCACAGAGTAATCCATATCGGCATAAGCGGTCATTGCTAATGTGCGGGGTATGGGGGTTGCGGTCATGACTAATTGATGTGGATAAAGATCACCTTGTTTACCTTTCTCGCGCAAGGCTAGGCGTTGATGTACACCAAAGCGGTGTTGCTCATCAATAATCAATAACCCTAGTTTTTGAAATTTTACCGAATCTTGGAATAGGGCATGTGTGCCAATGGCTAAGTTGGTTAAACCTAGCGTAATATTTTCAATACTATTACGACGCTCTGCGGCTTTTTGTCGTCCTGACAATAAATCGACACGTAAGCCCAACGGCTTAAACCATTGCATAAAACTTTTTAAATGTTGTTCAGCAAGAATCTCCGTAGGAACCATCAAAGCGACTTGATAGCCTGCTTCAATCGCGGTAAGTGCCGCTGCGGCAGCAACCAAAGTTTTACCTGAACCCACATCACCTTGTACCAAGCGACTCATTGGCCACGGCTGTTGCATATCGTGTTTTAATTCGTTGATAACACGTTGTTGCGCCCCTGTTAATTCAAAGGGGAGAGACTTTAAGAGCTTTTGATTAAGTGTGTCATTTGATGAAAGCGTGATGCCATTTACTTTGCGACTATATTCACGGAATTTTCGCAAACTTAAATGATGCGCGATAAGCTCTTCAAAAATAAGCCGTTGCTGTGCAGGGTGGCTGGTACTGAGCAATTGTTCAACAGAGCTTTCAGGTGTGGGTTGATGCAGTGCAACTAATGCTTCTGCAAGTGTCATTAGTTTATATTGTTCACGTAAAGACTCAGGAAAAATCTCATCTAAATAAGTAATACGTTTGATGGCTTCACTATTAAGACGGCGCAAAGTTCGTTGCTGTAAACCCTTAGTACTAGGGTAGGTTGGCGTCAAGCTATCGGCTAATTCCAACGGTGTATTTTTATTGATGATCTTATATTCAGGGTGAACAATCTCCAGACTATTAAAGCCTTGATGAATTTCACCAAAGCACCGTAGCCATGTCCCCGTAGAAAAACTCAGTTTCTGTGCATTACTAAAATGAAAAAATCGTAAAGTAATCGAGCCACTACTCTCGTCGGAGAGTTGACAAATCATCATGCGCCGTTGCTTAAATAAAATAGAACAATGATCAACCTGACCCTCAATTAAAACCTCCTGCCCATGCCGTACACTAGAAAGAGGATAAACACGTGTTCTATCTTGATAACGCAGGGGCAGGTGAAACAGTAAGTCCTGAATTTTCTCCAAGCCAAGCTTCTCTAAATGTAGCGCTATTTTTGGTCCAACACCTTTTATGGTGTCGATATTTGCTAAGAGAGGATTATTAGAAGACATAGTTTAAGCAGAGGCGGGCGAGTTAAGTTTCGTAGATTATTTAATTCTGAGTCCTAAGTGTAGATAACAATAGCCAAGATTGAAAGCGACTATCTTTTAAAGGCTTCTTGCCACGCGGGATGGTTTTTAATTAACTGCAAAGCATCTTGTAATAAATCTTTACCCGGTGATTTTCGATACCATGTTGATAGTCCTGAGGGATGTGGTAAAGGGATAATATCAACCGATAAATCACCAAGCTGCCGTGTATGTTGCTTGCCGACAATATCTGTTAAAACTTTAAATGCTAGATATTGCTCCATTGCTAAGCGTCCAATAGGAATAATGAGTTTAGGTTGCAGAATTTGATATTCCTGTTGCAACCAATAAGAACAGGTTTCGATCTCTTGTTTATTGGGCACTCTATCGCCACCACCGTTAGGATTTTTACCGGGAAAGCAGCGACACACTGCCGCCATATAAACCTGCTCACGGTAGTTATCTTCAGTAATACCAATGGATTCAAACCACTGAAATAACGTTTTACCCGCAGTCCAACCAAAAGGCTTTTGTACTTTGCCTTCATGCACTCCTGGTGCTTGACCTACACTCATAACCGCTGAGGAAGTAGCGTTACCGACAATGACAGGAGGTATCATGTCAGGGCAACGAGAACATACGCTGAGTGCTTTTTGATGCTGGGTGAGTATTTTGCTAATAGCTGATTTTGAAGCTGACATGTGTTGGTTTTTTGATTTATGTGCAAAAAAAATATTATAGGTTTGATTTCGGGACAGTTTCTTTTCTTAGTGGCTTCGCACGCAATAATATGGATGGAGTGCTAAAAAAACAATTTTATAGCAAGTTTCAACAGTGCTACCATCTCATTTGATGTATATTTAGGTAATGGTATCAATCTGTGATTTATATTCTATACACTATAGATTAACCTCATGAATTCAGATGTAAAATATCAGTTATAGTCTTTCATATATTAAATTTCCATACCCTTTGACTCCGCTCAGGGGGCTTGCACCCTGAGCGGAGTCGAAGGGTAATTATTTAAGTGAATGTCTATAAGAAAAAATAATACTCCAGTCTTTAAATTTCGAAAAAATCATAATAATTCACACGGAAAACAAAAATTAATGTCTCAAACTACCCCTGTTGCAGCATCCTCATTCGAGCTAATTCGTAGCCAAGAAATCAATACGCTTAACCTTACTTTTGAAGAGTACAAACATAAAGTCACAGGCACGACGCATATTCATCTGAATTCGGAAGATGATAATAATGTGTTTTTTATTGCTTTTTTAACTGTGCCTCAAGATTCAACAGGTGTTGCCCATATTTTGGAGCATACCTCACTATGTGGTAGTGAGCGTTTTCCTGTGCGTGACCCTTTCTTTATGATGTTGCGCCGTTCTTTAAATACTTTTATGAACGCTTTTACCTCAACAGACTGGACGGCTTACCCCTTTGCAACACAAAACCGTAAAGATTTTGATAACTTACTGCAAATTTACTTAGATGCAACCTTTTTTCCGAAGCTTGATTATCTCGATTTTCGTCAAGAAGGTTGGCGCGTAGAGTTTGAAGAAGCACAGAATACAGACAGTAATTTAGTCTATAAAGGTGTTGTGTTTAATGAGATGAAAGGTGCGATGAGTTCACCGACTCGTCGCGTATGGCAGAGATTACAAACGGCTTTGTACCCCACGACAACCTATCATTATAATAGTGGTGGTGAGCCTGAAAATATCCCTGATCTTAGTCATGATGATTTAGTCGCATTCCACCAGCGCCATTATCATCCTTCTAATGCCATTATTATGACTGCGGGCAATATTTCAGCTGCAGAGCATCAAGCACGTATTGATGAACTAGCTTTATCAAAATTCCAAAAAGAAGAGATTGATCTTAGTATTGCCAAGGTTGAGCGTTACGACGAGCCACAGCAAGTGACAGATAGTTATGCGCTCGATGGCGAGGAGGACTTGAGTAATAAAACACATATTGTTTTAGGTTGGTTGCTTGGTGAAAGTGCAGACCTTAAAGAAAATTTAGAGGCAGGATTGTTGTCGGCAGTGTTACTCAATAATAGCGCATCCCCTCTGTTGCAAGCGTTAGAGACAACCTCTTTAGGTACGGCTCCTTCGCCTCTTTGTGGTTATGACAGCGACATGAAAGAAGGCTGTTTTACCTGTGGTGTTGAAGGCTCTGAAAGTCAACACGCTGATGCAGTTGAAGCGCTTATTATGGGGGTTCTTGAAGATGTTGCAACAAATGGTGTTCCGCAAGATCAACTAGAATCTATCTTGCATCAGCTTGAGTTAACACAGCGCGAGGTAGGGGGAGCAGGTTTCCCTTATGGTTTGCAACTCATTATGAAAACCATTTCTCCCGTACTTTATAACGCAGACCCTGTAAAAGCATTAGACTTAGACTCGGCGATCAAACAACTCTATGAAGATATTAAAGACCCAGACTATATAAAAGAAATTACTCGCCGCCTATTGCTCGATAATCCTCATCGTGTACGTTTAGTAATGACGCCTGACACGGAGAAGAATCAAAAAGAAGAGCTTGAAGAAGCGAAACGTCTTGCCGACATCAAAGCAAAAATGACAGATAATGAAAAACAGGCAGTGGTGAAATTAGCAGCTGATCTTAAAGCACGACAAGAACAACTTGATGATCCTGAGGTTTTGCCAAAGGTTGGTTTGGAGGACGTTAAACCAGAGATCAAAAAGATAGAAGGTAAAGAGACTACGCTATCAAATCAACACAAATTGACTAGCTATGTGGCAGGTACAAACGGCATTGTTTACCAACGAATTGTGGTTGAAGTTCCGCCGTTAGCACAAGATTTATATGACTTGCTCCCTCTATACAATGAACTCATTACGGAGTTAGGTGTAGGTAATAAGGATTATTTAGCCGTACAAACATGGCAAGCTGCTGTTACAGGTGGTATTAGTGCCAGTGCGTCTATGCGTAGCGAAATTCATGATAACAATAAAACAAAAGAATTCTTTTCTTTATCGGGAAAGGCGCTAGAGCGTAATCAAAAAGCCTTAACGGAGCTATTGTATAGTACATTTACAGAGGCTCGCTTTGATGAAGTAGCACGAATTCGTGAGTTAATTGCACAAATATTAGCGCGTCAAGAAGCCAGTATTACCAATAATGGGCATAGTCTTGCAAGTGTTGCAGCCAGTGCAGGTATCTCAGCGCGTGCTTCTATTAGTCATCGCGCCAGTGGTTTATTAGCTATTCAAAGTTTAAAAAAATTAGATGCCAGTCTTAACGATGAAACAGCATTACGTGACTTAAGTTCACAATTACAGGCGTTGCATCAAAAAATCATAGCCGCTCCACGCCAGTTCTTATTAATTGCAGATGATGAAACCTTACCGCTTTTACAGCAAACACTTGAGTCACAATGGGAAAATGTGACAGCAGGTGAGCAACAAGCATCTTCCGATATTATCTGGACTCCGCGCACCGTTATGGAGGGGTGGGCGATTAGTTCGCAAGTAAACTTCTGCTCCAAAGCGTATCCTGCTGTACCTTCAGGACATGACGATGCGCCTGCGCTTAGTGTGCTCGGATCGTTCTTACGCAATGGTTATTTACACCGTACTATTCGTGAACAAGGTGGAGCTTATGGCGGAGGGGCAAATTATGACTCTGACTCAGGTTCATTTCGTTTTTACTCCTACCGTGACCCGCGTTTTGAAGAAACCCTTAATGATTTTGATACCAGCTTAGATTGGTTGCTTGATACAAAACATGATGGACAAGCATTAGAAGAGGCTATTCTTGGTGTTGTTAGTACGATAGATAACCCTAGCTCACCTTCAGGAGAAGCCATTCGTGTCTATTACTCCGAATTACATGGACGTGATTATGAGCGACGTAAACGATATCGTCAGAATATACTAAATGTTGGATTAGACGATTTAGTACGTGTTGGAGAAAAATATTTACAAGCTGATAATGGCAATATTGCCGTTATAGGAAGCCAAGAAGTGTTACAAAGTGCGAAACAATTTGAGCTAGATATTTTGAAGCCTTAGGAGATTATCAATAGAAGAGGGCGAGCACTTCTATTTTAATGCCGAGATTTGGGGAAATAGAGTGCAAGCTGAGTTGTTATACAGATAAACATACTGAAAAATAACTGATATAATCGAATATTACCGCTAGGAAATAGGTGAAATTCCTATGCTCCCCTCGGAACAGTATAGCCTGATACTAGTTTTCTTTTTCTAAAAAACACGATGGGTGTTTTGGAGTCTTTATATTATGAATGTACCAGCTCAAGCAGTTACTACTAAAAGCTTAACAATTTCTACTACCTTGCAAATCATTGCCACTAGCCTAATTGCTATTGTTGTACTCTATGGTGTGGGTTTTAATGAGATGAGCATCGCACATAACTCTGCTCATGATGCACGACATGCAACTTCTTTTCCTTGTCATTAAGGATTCGCAATTAAATAATCTACGAAACTTAAATGCCTTTTTGTTTCAAATGGGATGATCTTATGTCACGCCCATTTCTAAGGATCTTTTGATCAAGTTTTGAGTGATTTTCTTGTAGTTACGCCCCTCTGAATTTTGGCATCCTTCTTATTCGCCAGTTTATACTTTCTTAATCGTAGGGTCGGTGAAGTTTACGGAACCGACCAAGTTCGAGTACGTGTCATGGTCGGTTTCGCAAAGCTACACCGACCCTACAAAAGAGAATAAAGTTGGATGTCCCCTATATTCAAAGAAAATCTCACTCAGCTTTGGTCAAAATTTCCTTAAAATGATTATAAAATAGAGGAAATAAAATGATATTTAGAAATATTATTACTATCGCTTTTTTGTCAGCGATTGTTTCAGGTGTCTTTTTGGGGGTAATGCAGTCATTTTCGACGACACCCATTATTTATTCAGCAGAAGTTTATGAGGTCGAGGAAACGACTACTACGGCACATCATGATAACGCTTCTAATGTTGCTCATGAGCATGATAAAGCAGAGTGGGAGCCAGCGAATCGAACAGAAAGAGTCGGTTATACCTTTCTTGCTGATATATTAATTGCATTCGGACATAGCTTATTGCTAACAAGCTTTATGTTATTTGTTTTTCTTAAATTTAGAAAACCAGAAGTCTCTTGGAAATCTGGACTTATTATTGGTTTAGGTGGGTATGTTTCATTTTATGTGGCAACAGCTATTGGTCTACCTCCAGAGATTCCTGGGACTTTAGCAGCAGATTTACATGCAAGACAACTCTGGTGGACACTCACAATAGTCGCAACCATTATTGGTTTATCGACCTTATACTTTGCTCCAAAAACTTTCAAAGTAATGGGGCTTCTCTTGATTGTATTGCCTCATATCATTGGTGCTCCACATCCAGAAGTAGATGGCTTTTTAAATCAAGAAAGTTCAGCGGTTACTGCTTTGAGTCAATTAGAGTATAAGTTTTTATTATCAACAGCTTGGGTTAATTTATTATATTGGCTATCTATTGGTATTATGAGTGGTTTGTTGGCTAATAAGTTTATAAAAATAGAAAAACAAGGTGTGTAAAGTTTTATATAAGTTTATTTGAGATCTATAAAGCAATAAAAAGGCGTAGAACAATTCGGTTGTTCTACGCCTTTTTTGTATTTAATAACAATTAGAAAAAACTAAAAGTTACTCTTGCTCATCATCATCTAAGCCATTTAATTCTAGCCACATTACATTGATAATACCAAATGAACTTGCTAGTAATACGCCTAATAACCATGCGAAATACCACATAATAGTTCTCCTTAATAGAGTGAATGATCGTTCTTTTGTAT
>QOAQ01000024.1 GCA_003972955.1 Aquificaceae bacterium | reverse complement strand
GTTTTTAAACGATAAGAAACACCAGCTGTTGTTGTATCAGTTAATTTACCCATCCAACCTATCGTTGCACCAATACCTGTCGCTGTATCTACACCCTTATCAGTAAAAAAATTTGCCTTATTTTGCTGATAAGGAACAGACCCCCCAACCAAAGCACCTAAACCTGTCGCTTTAAACTGTTGGGCAACAAGATTCACAGACAAACCAAGACTATGCTTCTCATTTAACTTAATACCTAATGTTGGAGAAACAAATAACTGCTCAAGATTTATCCCTGTATTTGGCGCACCAGCCCCCCCTCCATTAAAAGGAAATAACCCTCCAGGTGTAGGAAATTTTGGACTATTTTTAAACTCAGTATTCATTCCTCCATTGCCATACATAGTAATACCCACAGCATATTTATTATTATACTGTTTTTTATAACCTGCGCCAGGTACTAAAAAAACGGGCTTTTCATCTCCTTCATAAGTCCCTGGATTTACTCCCGCCTTTCCTTTAACCGTACGATTAGGCTTAAACAACTCCAGCTCAACATCATATCCATCATTAATAAACGATGCCGCCGCAGGGTTTGTTGCCATACTCATGGTATTCACAGGATTACCTACTGCCGCCCCACCCATTGCTTTATGCTCTTGACCTATACCTGTTGGTGCTAAACCATTCGTTGCAAATGCAGCGGGTGCTGCCAGTGCAATTGCTAGTGATGATGCTAACAGTGTTTTCTTAATCATTACTTGTTGCATATTATATACCTTCCTCAGCGGTTATATTCTTAAGGAAGCCCTGATTAAGTCGATTAGAATTAAGCGTAGAAAAAACTGTCGCTATTTTTCACGAAGTGAGACGTAATAGTTATTCTATTACACCGATCTTTGTGGAAAATAGAGGCAGTTTTGGCAAGCTTAAAATAATTAGACTTGCTCAGAGGTTCCTTAAATAAATAAACGAATATTATCGAGGCTTATAAATAGCAAGATAATATCCCTATTAACTCACATAATGTCAGATACTCTCTATTACTGTCAACACAAGCACCCAATAAACCCTTATAAAACATATATTTGCATATTATAATATAATAATTATCCAATATTGATAAACTGAAAACTTACTGTATAGTTCGCTATCCCAATCTAGTTTAGAGCTTTCACCATGTCACAGATGAAATTTGATTTATACAATACCGACAACAAAGCACGTAGAGGCAAAATCACCTTTTCGCGCGGTACAATTCAAACACCTGCGTTTATGCCTGTTGGTACTTATGGCACGGTAAAATCAATGACTCCTGAGGAATTAAAAGGCTTAGGTGCTGAGATAATTCTTGGTAACACCTTTCATTTAATGCTTCGCCCTGGTACTGAAATCATCCAAAAACATGGTGATTTACACGACTTTATGCATTGGGATAAACCGATATTGACAGACTCTGGTGGCTTCCAAGTTTTTTCATTAGCCAAAATGCGTAAACTCACAGAAGAAGGCGCACTCTTTAACTCACCTGTTAATGGTGAAAAGGTCATGCTCACCCCCGAATACTCCATGCAAATTCAACGTGAGTTAGGCTCAGATATTGTGATGATTTTTGATGAATGCACCCCCTACCCTGCAACTCACACAGAAGCGCGTGACTCTATGGAGCTTTCACTACGCTGGGCTAAACGTAGCAAAATAGCCCATGCGGATAACCCCGCTGCATTATTTGGCATAGTGCAAGGTGGCATGTATGATGATTTACGTCAAAAATCGGCAGAGGGATTGCGCGAGATAGATTTTGATGGTTACGCCATTGGTGGCTTGTCCGTTGGTGAACCAAAAGATGAGCGCGACCAAGTGCTGGATAGCACCACTCCCCTGCTACCAGAAGATAAGCCACGTTATTTAATGGGCGTTGGCAAACCCGAAGATATTGTTGAAGCCGTAAAACGTGGTATTGATATGTTCGACTGCGTTATCCCCACACGTAATGCGCGCAATGGCTTTTTGTTTACCCACAATGGCACTGTCAAAATTCGCAATAGCAAACACCAAAACGATACCAACCCGATTGATAAAGACTGTGGATGCTACACCTGCCAGAACTACTCACGTGCTTATTTACGTCATTTAGATAAATGCAAAGAAATGCTCGGCGCACATTTGAATACGATTCATAATTTATATTACTACCAAGAATTAATGCATAATATACGCCAAGCGATTGAAGAAAATCGTTTTGAAGCCTTTGAAAAAGCGTTTTACGCCAAGCGAGAAAGAGCAGAAGGAATATAAGCCGACAACGATATTCTATTTTGCAGCCATTCAGATTTCAGGAGATATAGACATTCACTTAAATAATTTCCCTTCACTTCGACTTCGCTCAGTACAGGCGACTCCGCTCAGGGAGCTAGATCCCTGAGCGGACTTGGTTTATCTTGAGCGAAGTCGAAAGGAAGGGAATAGAAATTTAATATGTGAAAGACTATAGGTAAATGGTTACTCTATTTTTTCAATAGCTTCAGATATTTTTTAGCTTTAATTTCTTTGCCATCAATCAAGACGTGCGTTGCGATACCACGCTGACATATCTCTGGCGCGGTCATCCAGTAATCTTTACCAATGAGCATATTCTTAAACTCTTTTTTACTGAGGAATTTATGCTGCAAAATAATATCCGCAAAAAAGGTTCTGACATGCTCTGCACCGTGCTTAAGTCGCGCTTCAATCTCACCGCCTTTACCTCTAGCGCCCCCTGAATAATCATGAAACATTAAATCACTTCTTGGAGTAACAATACGCTTATCTCCCATACAGAACACCAACGCCCCCATCGAGTAGCCACGAGAATCTAAAATAGTGGTCGTCCGACCCTTAAATTTATTATTAATCAGCGTATAAAACTGGCTACCTTCATTAACAAAACCACCACCTGAATTAATACGCAATTCTAAGGTATCATGCTTTCCTGCATTCCATAACTCATTAAACATCTCATGCAAGCCTCTTTCATGCTCTAAAAAGGTATCAATAAAAACTCGATAACTTGTATGTTCAGGAATTTTTTTATACGTGCCTTCTTTTTTAGAAACAAGCACTTCTTTAGCAGGAATGACCGTTTTAAATAAGGTATGCCATTTAGAATTTAATTTATTTCTATCCTGATTTTGATACTCAAACATATCTAACACGGCCTGCTTTGAATCCATATTACACCTCACTCCATGATCAATGCTTCAAGTATAGAATAAATAATACACAAATTATTTTTTTCTACGTTCCCGAAAAAAAGCACGCAAGGCATCTCCGCATTGTTCCGCTAATATACCACCAAGCACGTCTATTTGATGATTATGTCGCGCATCACTCAGCACAGTAAACACACTCCCCGCTGCACCTGTTTTCGGATCAAAAGCACCAAACACCACACGCCCTACTCGCGCATGTATCATCGCCCCCGCACACATAGTGCAAGGCTCTAAGGTCACATAAAGCGTCGTCTTGGGAAAACGATAATTTTCTTGTGCCTGACCTGCTAAACGCAGGGTCATTATCTCGGCGTGAGCAGAGGGGTCGTGCTGTGCAATGGGTTGATTCCAACCCTCTGCAATCACCTCATTATCCTTAATTAAGACTGCGCCAACAGGCACTTCGCCCTGCTCACGCGCTCGGTCTGCCAGCGCTAAGGCATGGCGCATCCACTTCTCGTCAATGGCTTGCTGATTAGAAATACGCTATTCCCACTCGATGGTTGCAGGGGGTTTTCCTGAAATATCGTAGGTGACGCGGGAGATGCCTTCGACTTCATTGATGATTCGATTGGAGACTAAGCCTAAGAAATCATAAGGTAGATGCGCCCAGCGAGCCGTCATAAAGTCGATGGTTTCTACGGCGCGTAGTGCCACTACAAAATCATAACGACGACCATCGCCCATTACACCGACTGATTTGATCGGTAAAAATACGGTAAACGCTTGCGAGGTTTTATCATAAAGATCATGTTTGTAGAGTTCTTCAATAAAAATATGATCCGCAAGACGTAAAATATCGGCGTATTCTTTTTTCACTTCACCTAAAATACGCACCCCTAAACCCGGCCCAGGAAAAGGATGACGATGCACCATTTCGGGTGGCAAGCCTAGCTCGATACCGATTGTGCGTACTTCATCTTTAAACAATTCACGCAATGGCTCTACTAGCTTGAGTTTCATATCATCGGGCAAACCACCGACATTATGATGCGACTTAATCAGGTGCGCTTTTCCTGTGCGACTCCCTGCGGACTCGATAACATCAGGGTAAATTGTGCCTTGCGCCAACCATTTTGCATTGCTTAATTTATTGGATTCTTCATCGAAAATTTCAATGAACATATTGCCGATCACTTTACGTTTGGCTTCAGGGTCAGTCACGCCTTTTAATGCGTCTAAAAAACGGGCTTCTGCATCGACACGAATAACGTTCACTCCCATGTGTTCGGCAAAGGTTGCCATGACCTGATCACCTTCTTGATAACGCAATAAACCCGTATCAACAAACACACAAGTCAACTGATCACCGATGGATTTGTGCAACATAGCGGCAACAACCGAGGAATCCACACCGCCTGAAAGCCCCAAAATAACCTCATCAGAACCCACTTGCTCTTTGATATTTTTAAGACTTTCATCGATAATATTTTTTGATGTCCACAAGGCTTTACAACCACAAATACCCACCACAAAACGCTCTAAAATGCGCCCTCCCTGCTTTGTATGCGTTACTTCGGGATGAAACTGAATACCATAAAACTGACGTTCTTCATTGGCGATAGCTGCAATCGGTAGGTTATCGGTATTCCCCATGAGTTTAAAGCCTTCGGGCATGGTATCAACATGATCACCATGCGACATCCATACATCTAATAAGCCAAAACCTTCGTCATTGACATGATCTTCAATATCTTTAAATAGTGCGGTATGCCCCCGTGCGCGGACTTGTGCATAGCCATATTCACGGTGTGTAGAGGTCTCGACTTTAGCACCAAAATGAGATGCCATGGTTTGCATTCCGTAGCAGATACCCAGCACGGGAACACCTAAATCATAGACACCTTGAGGTGCAACGGGTGCATCATCCTCTGTTGTTGACTCTGGACCGCCTGAAAGAATGATACCTTTCGCACCAAATGCTTCGACTTCTTCGGGGGTCACATCCCAAGGGTAAATCTCACAATAAACGCCTATCTCACGTACTCTACGAGCGATTAATTGCGTGTATTGTGCGCCAAAGTCGAGAATTAAAATGCGGTCTGTATGGATATTATTACTCATGGGAATCCTTGCGGTGGGGTATTGAAGTCCCGCATGAAAAAGAGTCCATGCGGGTTATATATCAGCTCAAACGGTAACTATAAACTACTTATTAACTATGATAATTAGGGGCTTCTTTTGTAATCGTGACATCGTGTACGTGTGATTCTTTCATGCCTGCACCTGTAATACGTACAAATTCAGGTTTTTCACGCATCTCTTCCAAAGAAGCACAGCCCACATAGCCCATACTCGAACGGATACCCCCTGTTAGTTGATGAATGATTGGTGCTAATGGGCCTTTAAAAGGAACTTGCCCTTCGATGCCTTCTGGCACTAATTTATCCACTGCATTTTCTGATTCTTGGAAGTAGCGATCACTTGACCCTTTTGCCATTGCCCCCAACGACCCCATGCCGCGATAGGATTTATAAGAACGCCCTTGATAGATAATGACATTACCAGGTGCTTCTTCTGTGCCTGCAAACATGCCTCCGAGCATTACGCAATGTGCGCCTGCTGCGAGTGACTTGGCAACATCGCCAGAAAAACGAATACCACCATCTGCTATCAGCGGTACACCACTATCTTTGAGTGCTTTTGCAACATTCATAATGGCAGATATTTGTGGTACGCCCACACCTGCCACCATACGTGTTGTGCAAATTGAACCTGGGCCAATACCGACTTTAACGGCATCAGCACCATGAGCTACCAATGCCAAAGCCGCTTCTGCTGTGGCAATATTCCCGCCAATTACTTGCACCTGCGGGAAGGTTTCTTTCACCCATTTCACCCGATCTAAAACACCTTGCGAATGTCCATGTGCCGTATCAACTACCACCACATCAACACCTGCTTCGACTAATGCCTTAACACGCTCTTCTGTGCCATGCCCTACCCCAACTGCAGCACCAACACGCAGACTTCCTGATGCATCTTTACAGGCATGTGGAAAATCGGTAGATTTTTGAATATCTTTAACTGTAATTAAACCGCGCAATTTAAAGTCATCGTTTACAACTAATACTTTTTCGATACGATACTCATGCAGTAGCGATCTAATACGCCCTTTACTCGTGCCTTCTTTTACCGTAATCAGCTTCTCTTTTGGTGTCATAATCGAACCAACGGGCTGATCAAGATTCAATTCAAAACGTAAATCACGCCCTGTCACTATGCCAACAAGGTCTTCACCATCGACAACAGGTACACCTGAAATATTATGCTTTTTAGTAATTGCCAGCACATCCCCAATCGTGACATCGGGAGAGACAGTAATAGGGTCTTTAATAATGCCACTTTCAAAACGTTTAACGGTTGATATTAATTTTGCTTGTGCGTCAATCGTCATGTTTTTATGGACGATACCTAAGCCTCCTTCTTGTGCTAAAGCAATGGCAAGGTTCGCTTCTGTCACGGTATCCATCGCCGCTGATAAGAAAGGAATATTTAAAGTAATTTCTTTGGTTAAAGGGGTACTCAGATCAACATCTGCGGGTAAAACAGTAGAGTGGGCTGGCACGAGAAGAACATCATCAAATGTTAGTGCTTCTTCTAAAATTCGCATAGCAACTTCCTAATATTATGGGGGTAAAGGGCTAGCATCTCACTGATTTCACAGATTCCAGATGCTAACTAGGTAGAACTACCAATAGGGATTGTGTATTTCTTTATTACAGCTTATGTAATACACCCGAACGAGCAGAACTAAAAAATTAGCCGCTCATTATAGAGATTGACCTTGATGGGGTAAACTGGTATCAATGTCATCTGTAATAAAAATTGAAGGGACTGGCTATTTTTAGAGAGAATTTAACACTCTTGCTTACCTACTACCTGCTGAACCCGTGACTTCACTACGGCACAGTGAATAAGCACTTTTAATAGCATCTCAACTTCATTACATTAATCTTAGGAGGAGTAATACCATGAAACTTATTTCAGTAAAATCTTTAGCAGTAGCTTTAATGGCTGCAAGCCTTTCTCTTGGCGCAGTATCAAGCTCATATGCAGCAGATGATGCAAAAGCAGCACTAGAAGAAGCTAAAACAGCAACAAGCACAGCACAAAAAGCAGGCTTTGGCTGGACTATTTGGAAAAAAATGTTTAAGAAAGCAGAAGCAGCAGCCAAAGAAGGCAAAACAGACAAAGTAATGAGCATTGCTAAAAAGCTTACTATGCAGGGCTTAGCCGCTCAGAAGCAAGCTGAAGCTGCTAAAAAAGCAGGACCTCGTTTCTAAAACGACCCTGCTAGACATAAAAAAGTCGAGATTTTCTCGGCTTTTTTTATGTCTGTAACAATGTTATTAATGCTTTCAATCTGTAATTTTTACTCCACATTATTCTGAGTTATTACGCCTAAAAAATACCTTTTCATTATGCAAAACAACCGCACCATTTTAAAAGTATCTGAGTTAAATGCCGAAGTGGGTCTGTTACTGAAACAAGGCTTCCCTCTACTCTGGATTGAAGGCGAGATTTCTAACTTCTCACGCCCTGCTTCTGGGCATATGTACTTCTCCCTAAAAGACAACAAAGCCCAAATACGTTGTGCAATGTTCCGCAATAAAAATATACACCTCGATTTAAAGCCAGAAAATGGCATGAAGATATTGTTGCGCGGAAGAATTGGCTTATACGAGCCACGCGGTGAGTTTCAACTGATTGCCGACCATATAGAAGAAGCTGGCTCAGGCTTACTACAGCAGCAATTTGAAGCACTTAAAGCAAAGCTTGCTGAAAAAGGATGGTTTGATAATGACCTCAAAAAGCCCTTAGCTAAATTCCCACGACAAATAGGTATTATATCGTCCCCTACAGGCGCAGCACTGCGGGATATTTTAAATGTACTCAAACGCCGCTGCCCACAAATTCCTGTCCTGATTTACCCCACCACAGTACAAGGCGATAAAGCAGCATTGCAATTAGAATCCGCCGTGCGACAAGCTAATATCAGAAAAGATTGTGATGTATTACTCCTCACGCGCGGCGGAGGGTCTATCGAAGACCTCGCTGCCTTTAATGACGAAAATTTAGCACGTGCCTTATATGAATCTGATATTCCCATTATAACGGGAATAGGACATGAAATTGATTTCACCATTGCTGACTTCATTGCCGACATGCGCGCGCCAACGCCCTCTGCCGCTGCCGAGCTTGTTGCACCTGATAATCAACAATTAACTAGCACAGTAAAACAACTGCAACAACAACTCTACAAATCCATCACACAAACATTAAAACAAAAAACAGAAAGCAGTCAGTGGCTTGCAAAACGCCTAGAACAAAAGCAACCCTCATATTTGCTACAACAACAATCCCAACGCCTTGACGAATTAGACAACCGCCTACAACAACGTATACGACATCTACTCGACAAAAAACACGCCAGTATCCAATCACTCAAAAAGCAATTAAATGCACGCTCCCCCAAATACACCCTTAAAAACAAACAGCAAAAACTCAAGCAACAAACAACATTGCTACAAAAAGCAATACAAAAAAACATCACCACAAAAAAATCAAACTTAGCTCTACAACTCGCCAAACTCGACGCTATCAGCCCTTTAAAAACATTAGAGCGAGGTTATGCGATAGTAAGAGATGAAAATAAAACACAAGTGATTAAATCGGTAGCACAAATAAACACAGGGGAAACAATCAATATAAAAATCACAGACGGTAATATTATCAGCAAAGTTATTTCACTTAATGCTCAATAAAATTCAACTCCTCCTCAGTAAACAACTCAGAGACTAACGGAAAAAACAAGCGCTCCTCCAAGCGAGTATGTTCTTTCAGCAACTGACCAAATTCAGCTAATTGATCCACACGACCTGTTTGCATATCGCGAGCCATCTCCCGCATTCGATCATGTTGCTCTCTAAGCATTAAGGATAACCCCGCTTCTTCTGCTTTGAGGTCGTGCTGGTAATTATTTTCAAACGGTGTAAATAATGTTTGCTCCTCTTTCGCAAAATGCGCCTCCCAACGGTCTTCAAAATCATCCGCTATTTGCTGGCATAACTGCTCTATTGCTACAACATCCTCATTTTTTGCCGTTTTAATTGCCTTATTTGCAAGCACTAATGATAAATGATGCTCTCTGGATAATGGTTTTAATTGCTCTATTCTGTTCATAGTAGACTTAGATCCTGCGTGTAAAATTGAAAATAATGAATCAATTTTATGTGGGGGTAGATAATATATGTCAAATTACCAAAGAATATTCATCGAAGGCTATTGTTATTTTTTAACCGTTATTACCCACCAGCGCAACCCTATATTAATCGACAATATTGACCTATTACGCGAAAGTTTCAGAGTCAGTAAAACAAAATACCCTTTTGAAATAAAAGCTGTTGTGATCTTAGCCGATCATTTCCACCTGATGATTAAACCAGAAATTGCTACCGACTACCCCAAGATTATCAGCAAGATAAAACAACATTTTTCAAAACGGTGTAATCCTAAGTTTTATGCACACCTTAAACAATCAGAAAGTAGAAAAAAGGCAGGGTACAAACCGATATGGCAAAAAAAGTATTACGAACACACCATTCGAGACGATGATGATTACCTGATACATTTAAATTATATTCATTACAACCCCGTAAAACATGGGCATGTTAAGCAACCCAAAGAATGGAAGCATTCATCATTTCACCAATATGTAAACAAAGGGTTTTATAAAAAGGAATGGGGAAATTTTGATAGCAATATTGATTTTGAATAGGCACAAAACCGTAGGGTCGGTGGAGTTTACGGAACCGACCATTGTATGCATGGCTTTGCGGCATGGTCGGTTAGCTATCATCAATATGGGTGAGTTATATTATTTTAGTGGATATATTTATATCAGATAGAAAGCATAGTGTATTCACCGACCCTACAATACTACGTCGCCACCTTGAAAGTGGCATTATCTGCAAAATTAAACTACCTTAGAATGGTTAGCAACTAATTCGGAGAGAGCAAATGGGAAACGATTTTCTAGAAATGCCTGATGATAAAGGTTACTTTGGCGAATATGGTGGGCAGATAATCCCGCCGCCACTCATCGAAGTCATGAATCAAATCAATGATGCCTATGAGGAAATTAAAAATACCGATGCTTTCCAAGCTGAACTCATTGATCTCCAGATTAATTATATTGGTCGCCCGAGTCCAATTTATCATGCCAAACGTCTAAGCGATAAGATCGGTGGCGCTCAAATCTATCTAAAACGTGAAGATTTAAACCACACAGGCGCACATAAAATCAACCATTGCATCGGTGAAGCACTACTTGCCAAACACATGGGGAAAACGCTGGTCATTGCCGAGACAGGAGCAGGTCAGCACGGTGTCGCGCTTGCCACTGCCTGTGCGCTGGTTGGTATTGATTGTGAAATCCACATGGGGCAGATCGATATTGAAAAAGAACACCCTAACGTCACTAAAATGAAAATACTCGGCTGTAAAATCGTGCCAGTAACGCGTGGCACAAAAACGCTTAAAGATGCCGTTGATAGTGCTTTTGAAGAATACTTAAAAGACCCTGTTAACTCAATTTATGCCATTGGCTCAGTGGTTGGTCCGCATCCATTTCCTAAAATGGTGCGTGATTTTCAAAAAGTGGTGGGCATTGAAGCACATCAGCAATTTATGGATAAACACGGCAAGCTCCCCGATATTTTAATGGCATGTGTCGGTGGTGGCTCTAATGCAATGGGCTTATTTACCGCTTTTCTTGATGATGATATTGATATGATCGGCGTAGAACCCGCAGGCAAAGGCTTAGACACCCCTGACCATGCAGCCACGCTAACCTTGGGGAGCAAAGGCGCTATCCACGGTTTTGAGTGCTATAACCTGCAAGATGACGAAGGCAATCCACTACCCGTATATTCCATCGCATCGGGTTTGGACTATCCAGGCGTTGGCCCTCAGCATTGCTATCTAAAAGACATTGAGCGAGTACAATATGTTACCGCTGATGATAAAGAGTGCCTTGATGCCTTTATGGAGCTATCCAGAATGGAAGGCATTATACCTGCACTGGAAAGTGCTCATGCAGTAGCCCACGCCATGAAAATAGCCAAAGACATGCCTAAAGATAAAAATATCTTGGTCAACCTGTCAGGGCGTGGTGATAAAGATGCTGATTTTGTGGCAGAAAAATTATCTTTATAGTGGCGAAGCTTGTATAAAGCTTCGCGGAATACAGGAAAAACTATACACTTGTACAATAATAGCGATGACATAACCATTAATAGCATCTAATACTGAACTATCATAGTAATGCATCCTCTTCCTGTATTCCGTAAATTCCACAGGCTACTACATCGTTATTATCCTATTCCCACTGCTTTCATAATCATAGGTGTTAGTGATGCAATGCTCGCCGTGCTTCCCGCTATACCAAAGGCATTGGAAAAAGAATCAAAAAATGAAGCTTCGAGCTTGCCATTTTCTATTTGTGATTGTAGCTCTGTTATTTTTTGAAGTTGTTCATTATTGAGATCGTTCTGTTCTTGTATCTGTTTAATCGCATCAAGTAGTATCTTTCGATCTTCTTGATTAATTATATTTTTTGCATTTTTACCTGAGGCAATATTAACCTGCTCAGTATCACCATGAAAATGTATATCCGTTTTCGACACTTTTGAACTCTCCTCTATTTTCTTAAATACTTTTAATATTTCACCCCTATTTTGTAACCAGCGGCTGGCTTGGTTAAGTTCGCTACGGTTTGTATCATCCAGATAATCTTTATCCATTGACAGCAAAGGCAATATATCTTTCGCGCCTAGGGGTGAAATCAGGCTGGTGTTGTGGTTTTCTGTGCTGAGTATTTCCCAGAAGTGGCTAAACATTTTGGCAATGTATTCAGAATCACCAAAGCCGTGTAAATGTATCATTGCTTTGCGGTG
>QOAQ01000105.1 GCA_003972955.1 Aquificaceae bacterium | reverse complement strand
TCTGGCTCGCCCGAAGGGAGCAACCCAAAGCGTCCAATACGGCGTTATGGGTCTTGCCAAGGGAATAACCATTGCCTGCGACCCATGCCTTGTCTTGAACGCTTTGGATTGCTCTGTACCCATCAATACAATGTTGCTGGAGTACTAGATAGAAGCAAGAAGTTTAATAATTTACTCAACATAGAAAAGCCCTCTATAGACATTCACTTAAATAATTACCCTTCGACCCCGCTCAAGGATACGAGTCCCCTGAGCGGACTTGGTTTATCTTGAGCGAAGTCGAAAGGAAGGGTATGGAAATTTAATATATGAAAGACTATAGTACTTTTATCAAAATGATATTGATGAAGTACTAATAAGTACTATGATGAGTAAATTATTACTATATTGATTGAGGCTAGATAACTTACAATAAAATATTCTATTTTTTATATGTTCCTCTTCTTCCTCCCCCCTCTCTCCCAATAAAATATTACTTTGTTGTTTTTCTACTACTAATAATCAATAGTTTTAGTAACTATAATGAATTTATCTTTTATTCGAAAAGACAACTGTTTCAAGCTTAATAGAAGGATGTTTTACTGAAATGGAGGACAAGGATGTCAGCTACACGTATACATATTGATGGCATAGTTCTGATAATATCTCTCTTATTTGTTTCTCTTCTTGTTTTGCTTGGTTCTTCATTCTACGCCTTACATGAGGATATTGAGTTGCAATTAATAACAGATGTAAGGGAACAACTTGAAGAAGCAGGCTATCAGGTTAGTATAGATTTTGACGGTAGAGACGGAACAATTGGAGGCAGTGTTCCTGACGAACAAACAATACAAGAAATTGTTGATATTACAAAAAATGTACCCGGTGTGCGGACAATAACGAATAACCTCACAATTACCCATCCAGAGACGTCTACAGAAAAAGATTTAGAAATGGGCTTATTAGGTATTACTGACACGACAGATCAAAACACTGCTTCGATTGAGTCTATTGATAATTTAATTTCCTCATCAACATCTAATAATACTAGCAGCGAAAACTCTGACATCAATAACATAGCAACTGAAGATACAAATACCTCCCCTCAAAATCTCACAGAAATAACAGAACAAGCGATTATTGAAGAAAGCACTCTTTATTATCAAACAGATGAAACTAACCTTTCCCCTGAAAGCATAGCAACTCTCGATTTAATGGCGTCACGATTGAGTGCCGACTCTACCTTATATGTAGAAATGGCTTCTTTTTACAAAGAACCTGCTATTGCGATTAAACGAACGGATTTTATTAAAAAGTTTCTTGAAGAAAAAGGTATTGATAAAAAACACGCTGATGTTGTTTGGAATGATTCTCCAAATAAAAATTTTGTCAAACTCAGGTTATTTCATAGCAAAAATTAACAAACGCAACAAACACTAATATAAAAAAACTATCTTTAAAAAACTTAACAAAACAAGAATTCTTATGCTACCATTAGGAGACTTTGAGTTAAAAATTATTACTAAAAAATAGAGTTTCACCTAGAAACACACTCAAAGAGCTTTTAAATGTACCTACGGAGCAACTCATGAAAGGCTTCCATATTGGAAAAACCTCATTATCGATCATTATTTTAACCTCTTTGTTTTTAAGCTCACCGCTAATAGCTAAAAATGAAACAAAAGGAAAGCTTGCCAATATTTCTAATCAAATAGGAAAAGGAAAGTGGACAATAATTGAAGCTTGGCACTCTAAATGTAAGATATGTATGTCAAGCATGCCCGGTATGGTCAAGTCTATTGGCACTTATCCTAACGCTAAAGTCTTAGGCATTTCTTTAGATGGAAACCCGAGAATAGCCCAAAGTGTTATTAGAAAATACCGAATAAATTTCCCCACTATTTACTCAAGTATTTCTGAATTTAATGGTTATGTTAAAAAAATAGCCAATAAAAAATTAACAGGTGTTCCAACATTCATGATTTTTTCCCCAAAAGGAAAACTAGTAGCCTACCAGTCGGGAAAAATATCCCCCCAACAACTTAAAGCGTTTATTAGCAAACAACCAAGATAATTCAAATATATATTCATATAAAGCCACATATTTTGTGGCTTTATTGCACATTTATACACCGTTAAATAAAATCTGAATCTGTGACTTCAATACGATAACAGGGGATAAGATATTGGTTTAGCAATGGATTTTTTTTAATCTTAGCTTCACCCTTCGGTTAAGCAGGTGTTTTTTAAACCCGTGATGAATCAATAGCTTATTCACTGTGCCGTAGAGTGAGGTCACGGATTCAGGTCTATACTGATATTTCAACAGATAATTCGCCATGGCAACTCAAAAAAAATACCATGACCTTGTTATTCTTGATCATGAGAATGTGGGAGCAAAACAAATAAGTGCCAAGAAATTAATATCTGGCATTCTGTTTTTTATTATTGGTATTTTTATTGGCGCTCTTCTCATATCGATATTGAATAATAAAAATAGTAGCTTAATAACTCAAGCTCCCCCTGTAACAACTCAATCTTCTTCATCTAACGGCTCCGATATAGCACCAATTACAACAGAACTTCAATCTATCACCTCGATAACACCAAGTGCTAAAGAAGGCGGGTGTGGCATTGAGAGTTTAGGGCGAAATAATCCTGAAGGTTGTTCCGCAGATGCCTTTACAGAAACACCGCTTAATCCAACAGAAGACTCTACAACTGAAGTTACGGATCTCAATTTCCTTGATACACCCGATAATACAGTAGAGAGTAATTCAGCCCCTGAGTCAGGTATGACAAATATACTAGATCTAAAATAAAGTAACCGCTCACTTACCTCCTGAACCGTTACAATAAATAATTAGCGAAATAAAATTCTCAAACCTTTTTTATCGTTGATTAAACGCAACATTCCCGCAAAAGGTAAGTCAATCAACTGCTGATTGACAAGCGGTAACGACAAAACAACAGCCATAATGGCGCGAGTTACTGCTAGGTGGGATACCAGCAAAATATGTTGCCCTTGATACTCCTCTAAAACCTCGTGTAAAACATTCGATACCCTCAGCGTAAATTCATCTAAAGGCTCTGCATTCTTGGGGCGGCAATTAACAGAGTCATTGAAAAAAGCCCAATACTCATCATAATTATTTGCTTCTATTTCATCAGGTGTTCTACCTTCCCAATCTCCATACCCTGCTTCTTGAAAATCCTCTTTTATCTCTAATGGTAGTTTATATTTTTCACTCAACACCTCGGCAAAAGCACGACACCGCAACATAGGCGAACTCACAACAGCTTGCCAAGGAAGGGTATTATTCTCTAAAATATGTGGCTCAATACTACGCCACATTTGTAACTTTCCTGCATCACTTAAGGGATGATCTGTCCCACCACCTCGATACATTCTGCCACCGACAGGCTCGCCATGACGTAATAAATCAATTATTGTTACCGCGTCCTCGGCACAATCAGCAGGTAACTTTTCATCTAAGCTTAATGATAACCTTTGCCAGTCAAAACAAGCCCCTGGATCGGTTTTTCGCTCAGGAGCAATATGCTGATGCCCCGTGATATGACCTTTTTTTAAACTAGGATACGTTGCTCGCAAACAGTTAATTGTTCGTTCAAGCTGAATATATTGTGCCTCCGTAAAAGCCTCGTCATCCGTTCCCTCTAATTCAATCCCAACAGAAAAATCATTGCATACTGCCCTCCCCCGAAAACGTGAAACACCCGCATGCCAAGCACGTTTATGAAAAGGTACATACTGCACAAGCTCACCATCACGCCGAATTAATAGATGACTTGAGACACGTAGCTCATGTATCTCTTCAAAAAATGGATGAGCATTCTTAGGCAACTGATTAGTAAACAGTCGATCAATCCAATCTTCACCATACTGTCCAGGCGGTAAGCTAATATTATGAATAACAATTAAACTTATCTCTGTGTCAGGTCGCTCATCATAATTAGGGGACGGACATTGGCGTGCTTCATTCAAAAACCCCTGCTGACTATTAATAGTTAATTTATCTCGCATACTCTATTCTCATATTATTACTCTATCACTAAAAATTAGCAGATAGACATTGAGTTTTATACTTCACACGGCATTATATACGCTTCACGTTAACAGCCAGAATAAAGATGTCGAATCGCCTCAATCCACCACAACAACAAGCCGTCGAACACATTGGCTCTCCCCTGCTCGTATTAGCAGGTGCAGGCAGTGGTAAGACGCGTGTGATTATCACCAAAGTCGCATGGTTGATTCGCAAAGCCGATATTAAAGCCAAGCATATTGCAGCAATTACCTTCACCAATAAAGCCGCAAGGGAAATGAAAGAGCGTATGCGCGAGCTGCTCAGCAAAGAAGAATCCAAAGGCTTAACGGTTTCGACTTTTCATACGCTAGGCTTAAACATCATCCGCCGTGAACATAAAACCTTAGGCTATAAATCAGGGTTTACTATTCTTGATGCACAAGACACGCATACTATTATTAAAGAACTGACACTAAAAGAAATTGATAGCGATGCTGACGATAATGATGAAGACCATCGTTGGGCTATTTCTCGTTGGAAAAATGACTTTATATCCCCCCAAAAAGCCTATGAGATTGCCACCACACCACAAGAGTTACTCGCTGCCAGAGTCTACGAACGCTATCAACGTCAATTAAAAGCCTACAATGCTTTAGATTTTGATGATTTGATTGTACTTCCTGTGCAACTCTTTAACGAGCACCCAGAAATCTTACAAAAATGGCAACAAAAACTCCGCTATCTCCTTGTTGACGAGTACCAAGATACCAATACCTGCCAATACAATATGGTGAAACAACTGGTTGGTATACGCTCAGGACTGACGGTTGTGGGTGATGATGACCAATCCATCTACGCATGGCGTGGGGCGCGTCCTGAAAATATTAGTCAACTGCAAACTGACTACCCTTCCTTAAAAGTCATTAAGCTAGAACAAAACTACCGCTCTACCTCGCGCATCTTAGAAAGTGCTAATCATCTTATCGCCAACAACCCTCATCTTTATGATAAAAAACTCTGGAGCGCATTAGGCGAAGGTGAACGCATCAATATACTGCCCTGTCGTACCGCAGAACATGAGATAGAAAAAGTGGTCGGTGAAATAATGAAATACATCTTTCGTGATCGCGCGCAAAATAAAGACTTTGCTATTCTCTATCGTAGCAATCATCAAAGTCGCCTTTTTGAACGCGCCTTACGTGAAAATGATATTAGCTACAAAATTAGTGGTGGCACATCCTTTTTTGAACGTACCGAAGTAAAAGATATACTTGCCTACCTACGCCTTATCAGCAATAGCGCCGATGATGCCGCCTTCCTACGCGTAGTGAATACCCCAAAACGTGAAATTGGTGCAAGCACCTTAGAGAAGTTAGGTGACTATGCCAACAAACGCAATGTTAGCTTATTTACTGCCAGCACTGAGCTTGGCTTTGCACAACAAATAAGTAGCCGTGCCAAAGCACGTTTGGAACGTTTTACCTATTGGATTAATGAAATGATGCTGGCAAATAGAGAGCTAGAACCTCACGCTATCGTCAATAAATTAATTGCAGAAACAGACTATGCCGAATGGCTACAACACACCAGCAACTCACCTAAAATGGCAGAGCGACGCATGGAAAATGTGTTTGAGATCGTTGATTGGGTCAAGCGACTTTATAATGATGGCGAAGGTAAAGAAACACTTGCAGACATTGTTTCACATATGGCGTTACTCGATATATTAGAGCGCAACAAATCTGACGACGAAGAACAAAATGATGTTAGCTTGATGACGTTACACACTGCCAAAGGACTTGAATTTCCTTATGTATTTATGGTCGGTGTCGAAGAAGATATTCTTCCTCATGCCAATAGTATCGATGATGAAAGTGGGCTAGAGGAAGAACGTCGCCTTGCCTATGTAGGAATCACTCGTGCAAAAAAACAACTCACCATTACCTTCGCAAAAACACGCCAGCGATATGGCGAAAGTATTACCTGCGAACCCAGCCGCTTTCTTGAAGAACTACCTGAAGAACATATCGAATGGGCAAATCGTAAAGTGAAAACCCACGAAGAAATGCAACAAACTGCACAATCCTACATTGCTAACTTAAAAGACTTATTAGACGGATAAAACAAATGAAAATATGGGTAGATGCTGATGCTTGTCCCGTCGTTATAAAAGAGATTTTATTTAGAGCTGCGGCACGCACAAAAACTCAAGTCACTTTAGTCGCCAATCAATATATACGCATACCCAAGTCGCCTTATATAAAATTTATCCAAGTCGCTTCAGGTTTTGATGTCGCCGATAATGAGATTATCAAACAATTAGAGGAAAATGATCTTGTAATCACCGCAGATATTCCATTGGCTGACGAGGTTATAGAAAAAGCTGGGCTTGCAATCAATCCGCGTGGAGAGCTCTATACAAAAGAGAATATTAAAGCTCGATTAAATATGCGTGACTTTATGGAAACTATGCGCTCAAGTGGCATCAACACGGGTGGCCCACCACCATTAAACCAAAGTGACCGCCAGAATTTTGCTAATCAGCTCGATCGTTTACTCGCTAAAAACCTAAAACGCTGAAATATTAATCACAATACTACAGCACATAATTTTTTCGTAAAAATACTAATAATAACAAAGACTTTAAGCCTGTTTTAAAAGTTATTTAACAAAAACACCTATATTCTTATACATATTCCTATAATCTGAGCTATATTATACGGATGCATCTATAAGAGAATTTTTATCGACTCATGCAGAAAGAGTCATGCTATTGCATACGTGGATATTATTATGTTTCGTTTAATTACACTCTTATCCACATCAAGGTAAGGCTTCGTGACTATAAACACCTGCCCTTACTGGATTTCTACATTTTTAATAGGTAAAGGATTATCGTTATTATGAACATTCAACATCATTTAAAATCTGTTGTTTTAGTAACAACTTTGGCATTTAGTGCGGGAGCAATGCAAACTGCAGTTGCTTATAGTAGCAATGAGAGTTACAAAATTGTTAATGTAGCCAACTGGGATGCTTTGAATGTCCGTAGTGGTGCAGGAACAGAGTACCGTGTTATTAATGAAATTCCTGCGAACAGTAATGGCATTAAAATAATCGATAGCACCAACAGCGCAAATGGTGCAACTTGGGTAAAAATCAAATGGAATGGACAAAAGGGTTGGGTTAATAAACGCTATCTAACGATTGCTACCGCTAGTGTTGCCCCTGCATCAAATGTAAACCACATCAATTATGCTCAAAATAATACCAAATCAACTAATGCGGCTTATACTCATACACACCCAGCTAACCGCTGTACTCGCTCTATTTCTCATACTCATGCAGGACCAGTAGGTCATACCCATCGCTATAGCTGTAAAAAAGGTAATGGTCGCCAACAAATTGCAAGAAATCAAACGGTGAGACATTACAATATAAAACGAAACTACTACAACCCTACCCCTGTTGCCACTACCCCTAAACCAAATACCGATATATATGGTAATCCGTACCGTAGAGTTGCAATAAGCAATAACAATAAGATGGGCTATCACACGCATCCTGCTAACAAATGTACTCGCTCTATCTCACATTCACATGCGGGTGCAGTAGCAGGTCATACGCATAAATATAGCTGTAAAGGCAAAGGACGCCAACAACAAGTGAGACAACGCACTACCTATTATGGTGGCAGCCTTCTTCGACACACGCACCCTAAAAGCCAGTGTGTTAGCGCGATAACACATTCTCATAAAGGTGGTAATAGAATGCACCGCCATGAATGTCCTACCAATAGACGTGCCTCATCAGCAAACTATCGTCATACTCATCCTGCAAATGCATTAACCAATGCGACAACACATTCTCATCCTTATCAAGATATAAACCATACACATACTTATGGTCGTCGATAAGTTGAGATAATCAGTTTTAATAGCAAAACTAAAAAGGTGGCTCTTGAGCCACCTTTTTTATTGTCTATATTGATGAAAATACCAACTATTTTTGTGCCAATATCACTTTCTCAACCGCTATCAAATCTTCTTCTGTATCCACACCATGTCCAGGTACTTCTTTAGCAATTTCCACATGAATTCGTGATCCGTACCACATGGCGCGTAACTGCTCTAATTTTTCCAAATCTTCTAGAGGGCAAACATCCATTTTAGCAAAGGCTTTCAAATACGATGCTCGATAGGCGTATATCCCAATATGACGCAAAGCAAATGCGGTACAGTTCTTATGTTCTACATCGCGCTGAAAAGGGATAGAAGCACGACTAAAGTATAATGCCATACCCTTTTTATCCATCACCACTTTGACTACATTAGGATCATTATATTCTTTACTATTTTGTAAAGGGGTGGCTAATGTCGCAATGGCTGCTTCAGGATTATTTGCTAGATTATCAGCTACTTGATAAAGATTTTCGATAGGGGTCAGTGGCTCATCACCTTGCAAGTTCACTACAATCGTATCATCCGACCAATTATATTGTGTCACAACTTCTGCTAGGCGATCACTCCCTGTCTCGTGTTCTTTCGAGGTCATACAAACGGTTGCACCAAGCTCCAAACAACATGCCTCAATACGTGCATCATCGGTTGCGATAATGATGGTTTCAAAGTTTGATTGTTTAGCGCGCTCATAGACATGCTGGATCATTGGTTTTCCTGCAATTAAGCGTAGCGGTTTACCAGACAAACGAGTGGATGCAAAACGAGAGGGGATGACTAAAACAGTATTCTTCACTTTAATTTTTCAACTTCTTCCGCTGTTAATTCGCGGGCTTCTTCTTCTAGCATCACAGGAATCCCCTCACGCACAGGATACGCAAGGCGCGCTGCTTTAGAGACTAATTCTTGTCTTTTTTTATCGTAGCGAAGCGAACCTTTCGTCACGGGGCAAACTAAAATATCGAGTAATTTCTTATCCATTATCTACTTTCCTTCTATTGGGGATAGCCATTATTTTACCTATTTTTAATAACATGCTGTAAGGAACGTGCATGAAATAACGTCGACATTCTAACTTATTTCATGCACGTTCCTAATTTATCTAATAATAACTCATCAAAGCCTTTTTCTAAGCGCGCTTCAATCGGTAAGTACCAAATATTATTAAGAGAAAACTGTTGGCATTTTACGGCATCTTTCTCTGTCATAATAATGATCTTTTTATCATTAAAAACTAATTCTTCTGCAATAAAACGATGATGGTCTGGAAAGCTGTGTTTAATGAGCTTGATACCCGCATTTTCTAGGGTTTGATAAAAGCGTTGGGGATTCCCTATACCCGTCACGGCATGTACCACTTTCCCCTGTAAATCATCTAAAGATTGTTTTTCTTTTTGGGAAGCAAGAGAGTAAATACTCTTTCCAGATAAATACATTGAGAAAACAGATTGCAGTTGATGCTGCTGTATAAATGCTGGATTACTCTTTATTTCCTTGTGACTGCCATTGTTAAGCAACACAAAATCTACACTTTTTAGTCGCTGAGGATTTTCTCGCAAAGGTCCCGCAGGAATACACCAACCATTGCCTAACTGACGCTCACTATCAATTAAGACAATTTCAATATCACGATGCAATGGATAATGCTGTAAGCCGTCATCGGAAATAATAACATCACAATTATATTTAGATCGTAGCAACTGAATATCAACACAACGATCAGAACCTGCCGCGATAGGCAAATGCGTATGCCTCGCCATTAATACAGGCTCATCTCCAACATCTACGGCATTACTTTCTGCATTCACATCTTGAGGCCACTGAGTTGCTTTACCACCATATCCCCGCGTGATAATACCCGGTTTATACCCTGCTTTCGCAAGTAGTCGTGCTAAATGAATGACAACGGGCGTTTTCCCTGTACCACCAATGGAAATATTGCCAACAATGATAATAGCTAAGGGAGGCTTTGAGCGTTTACGTGTCAACTTCCAGCGCTGAAAAGAATGTATCGCACAATAAAGAAACGTCAGCGGTAATAACAGCCATTTTCCTCTGCCGTTATTATACCAAATATTCTCTAATGCTCTTTGTAGCCAAGAGATATTATGATGAGTATGAGATGATTTTTTTTTAGTCAATATATTGATATTTAGTTTGAAGGTGCTTGATCAAATTGTAACTGATGCAACTTAGCATAAGCAGCACCTTTATCTAATAACTCTTGATGCGTACCCATCTCCACAACCGTTCCTTCTTCCATGACGATAATATTGTCCGCCGACTCAATAGTCGATAAACGGTGTGCAATAATGAAGGTCGTGCGCCCTTTCAATAATTTTTCCAAAGCCCCTTGAATGGATTTTTCTGATTGTGTATCCAGAGCGGAGGTTGCTTCGTCAAGGATAAGTATAGAAGCATCTGCTAATATTGCGCGTGCAATGGCGATGCGCTGCTTTTGCCCACCTGAAAGCAAAGTTCCATTTTCCCCTACTAAGGTATCAAACCCTTGCGGTAACGCCTCGATAAACTCTAAAGCATGTGCGGCAATAACCGCCTGCTTAATTTGCTTATCTGTTGAATTTTTCATTTTCCCGTAGGCAATATTATTTCTAACCGTATCATTAAACAGGGTAATATCTTGTCCTACATAGGCAAACTGCTCTCTTAAATTCGACAGTTTAATATCTGTAATTGGTATGCCATCCAGTAAAATATCACCTTTATAATAATTATAAAAACGTGGCAACATATTAACTAAGGTCGTCTTACCACTGCCTGATTGTCCAACTAATGCAATTTTCTGTCCTGCTTTTACCTTAAAACTGATATTTTTAATGACATCTTTTAAATCGGTTTCATAACGAAAAGTCACATGATCAAAGACAATATCGCCTTTTACATTCTTGATAAGCTGCGTACCCGTATCTTTTTCCGCAGACTCATCTAATACCGCAAAGATGCTTTCACCTGCGGCAATACCACTTTGTAGCGTTGAATTTATTTGTGTAAGACGTTTAACAGGGTCTAGCAATAACATCATCGCCGACATATATGCCATAAAAGTACCGGGTGTAAAACGCTCAATCAAACCATCATTGGTTGCCATATAAATAATAATGGATAGCGCCATTGCCACAATAAAATGCACCACTGGCATACTCAATAGTTCAGTGACGGTACGTTTCATAAACGAACGGCGGTTACGCTCATTCACTGCTTTAAAGCGTTTTTTCTCATCCGCAATGCCATCAAAAATACGAATTTCTCGTGGTGATGATAATGCTTCGCTACTGATTTGCGTAACATCGCCTACTGAGTCTTGTATCTGGCGACTAAAACGTCGAAAACGTTTGGAGACATAAGAAATAATCACCGCTATCACAGGGCCTGTCATAAAAACCACTAGCGTTAGCTCCCAACTGTAGTACAGCATTAATGCTAATAAACCAATGACGGTTGCAGTATCTTGGACGAGTACTTTTAAACCTTTCGTTGCAGCGGTTGCTAACTGCTCTACCTGAAAAATGAGTAAGGTAATTAATTGCCCAGAGTTATTTTTATCGTAATAATTCAAAGGAAGGTGTAATAAATGACCAAATATTTGACCACGTATTTTAGTGACGACATTACGCCCCACTAAGGAGAGAAAGTAACCTGAAATAAAACCAGAAATACCACGCAAAAGGAAAATAAAGAGTAATGCGAAAGGTGCCCAACGTATCGTTTCTGGATTTTTATCCATAAACGTACCATCAAGCAACGGTTTGATATAGGCAGCAAACATCGGCTGTGTTGCTGCATTAATAAGAAGCCCACAAAAAGCAAAAAACAAAAATAGCCGATAATTTAAGGCATAGCTCGCTAAACGCTTATAGATTGAAAATCCATCCGCAATCCCATTTGCAGGCTTATTTGATGCAGTTTTAGAGGATGACATTCAGTCCCTGAAAATTATAAAGATGATTGGTAACCACTCAGATTGCACTCTATTTTATTCAACGCAGAGATTGGATAAAATAGTGTATAAGCTGAGTAGTTACGATTATTTTTGTCGCTTAGACTGAGCAGTTGCCATTGAAAAATTGGTTAAACCCAATCTTCCTGCAATATCCATTGCTGTAACAACTGATTGATAATTTGCATGAGCATCGGCACTAATCACTAAAGGTGGGTTATTGCCACGTTTATCTAACGCCTGACTCATCGCCCTAAACAAGGTCTCCGGCTTATTATTTAATACCTCAAGCCCATCGACATAATAGCGCCCCTGGCTATCAATCAGT